>JAZGGY010000331.1:0-11762 GCA_036480675.1 bacterium
TTAGCTTTATCCTCGGCGGGTGGCTTTTTGGCGGGTTCGGCTTTAGCCTCCGCGGGTGGCTTTTTGGAGGGTTTAGCTTTATCCTCGGCGGGTGGCTTTTTGGCGGGTTCGGCTTTGGCCTCGGCGGGTGGCTTTTTGGAGGGTTCGGCTTTGGCTTTGGCCTTGGCCTTTTTAGCCGCAGCTTTCGTTTCCGCGGTTATCTTTTTCTTCGTGCGTGCTTCTTTATCTTTACGCAGTTTTTCGCCGCGGGCAATGGCTTCGGTCGTGGAGCCATCCTCGGCCAGGCCGTAGCGTTTACGGAAACGGTCGACGCGGCCCGCGGTATCGACGAGTTTCTGCTTGCCGGTGTAGAACGGGTGGCAGTTGGAGCAGATTTCGACGTTGACGCCGGGTCGGGTAATCCTTATCTCGACTTCGTTGCCGCAAGCGCAGCGGACGATAGCCAGCTCGTACTCGGGGTGCACGTCTTTTTTCATTTTGTCTTTCTGCCTTATACTTAAAAACTCGACGGGTAATATAACATATTTTGTTTTCATGTGCAAACACTATTTTCCTGCCGGGTTGTTCCCGGTTTTCAAATTACTTGCGTCCAGGGGTTCCATATCCTCCGAAAATATGCTATAAATTAAATTGGAAGGTGCCCGGGTGGCCGCGGTCGCGCGTAAAGCGCAGGCCGAGGAAATTCCGGGCTTCGCCGGGCAGGGTGCCGGGTAATACCCGGGCGCCGCAAGGCGACGGAAAGTGCCACAGAAAACACACCGCCGATGGCCCGCTTCGCGCGGCGCACAGGCAAGGGTGAAAAGGCGAGGTAAGAGCTCACCGCGGCGTCGGCAACGACGCCGGCAAGGTAAACCCCACCCGAAGCAAGGCCGAATAGGCGGCGGGACCGGCCCGGGTCAAGCGTTCGAGAGAACGCGCCGCCGTGGGTAGGCCGCTCGAGCCGGGCGGCGACGCCCGGCCCAGATGAATGGCCGCCGTCCCTCCGTAAGGAGGGATACAGGACCCGGATTACAGGGTGCCTTCCGCTTTTTCCTGGATGCTCGAGCCGGAGGCGCGGGCGTAAAAAAAACTTGACAAACGTAGAACGCTGTATTAGTTTCCATGAGAGAAATTAACGTAACTGCATAGGAGGAATAAAAGGAGGTTAGCATGAAAGGGTTAGTGTTTTTAAGCGTGGCGCTGCTATGCGTGGGCGCGGTTTACGCAGCGGAACCGCAGGTGGACCGGGCCCCCGGGGCGGTCCCGACTAACGTCGCCATGCCGGTGGATTACAACCCGGCGTGGGGCTCTACGATCCGCACGTTTGCTTGCGTGGCGTATCCGGGCGGCATTGCCAATACGTACGACGGGTACGTCGTTACCGGCCACTGGGGAACGCTGTTTACCGCGTGGTACGTGTACACGGAGACCGGGTCCCTGGTCCGCACGGTATCCGGCCTGTCCGGAAATACGGGCGGCTTCCGGGGCGGCTCCGCCCGGAACCACCTGGGTAACGGTTATATCGTATCGGCCCAGTTTACGGGCGGGTGCAATCGGTGGACGTATTCGGCCGGCGGTAACCCCGGTACCTCGGGCACAGCTCTCGGCATTCCAGCGCGTGGCCGCGGCATAAGCTGGAACGGCACCTATTACTACGCGACCACGGGTGATTACGGTACGCCGATCGGCATCTACACGAGCACCGGCTCGCAGGTGGGTACGGTACCCGGGAACGTTCATACGCTGGGTATCTACGATAACGCGACCAAAGCCGGCAACGGATACCTCTACATCTCGACCCAGACCGGCGGGTATATGATGCGCGAGATAAGCCTCGCCACCGGCGCGACGACGCGTTCGTTCTCGCAGAGCGGTTTCAACGCCGGCTGCGATTTCGATTTTACCTCGGACCAAATCTGGAGCACCCTCCAGGCCAGCCCGGGACGCGTATTCTTATACGACGGCCCCGGCTTCTCGGCCGTGGAACCGGTGAGCCTCGGGAACATCAAAGCGCTGTACCGCTAAGCGGTACGCAAACTTAGTCGCAAAGGAAAGGGCCCCGCGATGGGGCCCTTTTTACGGTAGCTTGTCTCTATAAATCTTGAGGCCTCCCGGGGACGCGTACTTACGGTTCGTACCGGCGTTTAGTCCTCGGCGTTAAGGCGAGCCGCGGCCGCTTCGTAAAATTCGACGGCACGTTCGACGTCGTGGCGGCCGCGAAGCGAAGCCAGCCACGCCAGGCTTTGCGCCCTAACGCCTTCGCCGGCGTAATACGCCGCCCAGGCTTTCTTTTGGCACTTGCGTATCGTACCGTCGTTGTCCAATTTCTTCTGGGCGAAGGGTTGATAATACAGCGGTTCGTAGAACGCCTCCCGGCCGTCGCGCAATTGGAAAACGTCGCCGAGTTTGCGCAGCCCCTCGGGATCGAACGGAAAAAGCCGGGGCCGCAGTTCCTCCGCGAGCGGGCCGTCGGGCCCTTCGGCGCCGGGTTCCTTCGTAACCGTTACGACGCCCCGCCACTCCTGTTGCCCGGGCGGGAGTACGGGCGGGGGTTCGTACATGTCCATCAACCTTGTGCCGAGAGCCCGGTTATAAGCCTCGTTGATGTCGACGATGTTCCCGCCGGCTTCGACCTCCGCGTACGACGCGCGTAGCTTCTCGCGGTCGGGTAACGCCACCATGTATACCTCTACTTTTTCCGGTACGACGAACTCTTCCTTGTGCGCTTCGTAGTACGCGGCGCAGTCCTCGGCGGTGACGGGCGGAAGCTTGGCGACGAATTCCCGGGTTATAAACCGGTCGGTGAGGAGCTCGGCGCGGTAGTCCGCGAATTCCCTTCGCATATCCGCGTCCCGGTCCAGCCCCCGTCGGAGGGCCTCGTATTCCAGTAGCGCCTCGTCTTCCAGTTTGCGCAGTAGGAGGTCGGTGACGTACGCGAAGTCGTCGGGGTCTTTTTCTCGACGGGCTTCCACGCCCTCGTCCGGCGCAAAGAAGTAATTGCTTATCAGGTTGAACAGCTCTTCGCCCGTTACGGCAACGCCGCCGACGTCGGAAGCGGTAACCTCCGCCGTAGCCCACCTGGCGTGGAATTCGGTAAACGGCTCCGCCTCGAGGGCGTTCCACATCTCTCCGTTTCTTTGGATTGGGACCGAGCCGCGCAATTCGGAGGCGAGGTCGGCAGCCATGAGATAACCCCGGAGTGGCTCCACCGTGTTTCGGAGTTGAGGGCGCGCTTCTTCGAAGGAATCGGTGCGGCCGTGGACGACTTTGTCGACGCGATAGATATGCCATCGGACGCCGTCGTTCGCCGGGACCGGCGCCGTGTACTCGCCGACCGGCGTCGCGAAAACGGCCTTGCTCGCCGGCATCCCGTCGTACACGAGGGGAACAAGGCTAACGCCCGCTTCCTCCCACGTCTCTTCGCGCAGCGAATACGCGCGTACGACGTCCGGCCAGGGCTTCCCTTCTCGGAGTTCCCCGTGCGCCGCTTCCGCCTCGGCGCGGGTTTTAGCTTCGATTAAAGCGTATTTGCGCCACTTCGAATCTTTCGCGAAGTATGTACGGAGGTCATTTTCGGTTACGGCGTTCTTCTCTACCAGGACTTCTCGCATACGTTCGCGGAGGCGAGCGTGGCGATGACCGTCGACCTCGTTTTTAAATTCTTGCTCGTCGGCGTAACCGCGCGCCTCAGCCTCTCGCAACATAACGTCGGCGTCGACGAGTATTTCCACCAGCGCTGCCACCTCGGCCACCGTAACTCGGGCTTCGGCCGCAGGCCGGACTTTGCCTAGATAATAAGATACGTCCTCGAAGGTCACCGCCGGCTCGCCGTCGACGGTGGCGAGGACGTCGCCATCGGCGCAGGCCGGCCCCGGCGGCGCCATGACGGGATATATTGCGGCGGTAAGCAACGTTACGCGTGCGACGCCGGCGACATTTATCCTTAACAACATCAGGGCCTCCACTTTCGCTCCAGTTGTAGTATCTTTTGATAAATTGTATATGAAAAGGGTCGCGTTTTCAACAACGTTGCTCGCCCGGCGGCGGATGTTGATTTCGCACGCCGTTTAAGCTAAACTCGGGCTCGATGGTAGAGGAGACAGAGGGAACGCGCGCGTACACCATCGGGACCGCGGGCCACGTCGACCACGGCAAGTCGGCCCTCGTGCGCGCGCTGACGGGCGAAGACCCGGACCGCCTGCCGGAAGAGAAAGAGCGCGGGATGACGATAGACCTCGGCTTCGTCCACGCGGATTTCGGCGACGGCGTAGTCGCGACCTTTATCGACGTTCCGGGCCACGAGCGCTTTATAAAGACCGCGGTCGCCGGCGTCGCCGGCATCGACCTGGCGCTGTTCGTCGTCGCCGCCGACGAAGGCGTTATGCCCCAGACGCGCGAGCACCTCGCCATTCTCCGCCACCTGGGCGTCGAGAACGGCGTCGTCGCCATAACCAAGAAGGACCTCGTGGACGACGATTGGCTCGAGCTTGTCCGCGAGGACCTGGCGAAATTTTTCGCCGGCACTTTCTTGGACGGGGCCCCGTTCGTGGCGGCCTCTTCCGTTACGGGCGAAGGCGTCGAGGACGTCCGCTCGGCGCTCAGGGACGCGTTATCGAAGGTCCCGCCGCGGCCGCCCGGGCGCGCTTTTCGGATGGCGATCGACCGCGTCTTCTCGCTGCGGGGCTTCGGCACGGTTGTAGCCGGTACCGTGGCGTCGGGCGAGGTCCACGTTAAGGACGAGCTGGAAATCCAACCGGTCGGCCGTCGGGCCAGGGTTCGCGGCGTCCAAAGCCGCCATAGGGGGGTCGACGTGGCGACGGTCGGTATGCGGACGGCGTTGAACGTAGCCGGCGTCGACCAGGACGAGTTGCGAAGGGGTTACGAGATAGCCGCGCCGGGGCTCCTCGGGCCGACGCGACGTTTGGATTTGAAGTTGAATATGGACGCCGGCCCGGTCCGCCATCGGGCCCGGGTGCGTTTCAATAAGGGCACCGCCGAAGCCATAGGCCGGGTCTTGTTGTTGGGCGCCGACGTCGCGGAAGCAGGCGAGAGCTATTACGCTCAGGTAGTGCTCGAGGAACCGATCGTGGCCGTCCGGTACGAGCCGTACGTAATAAGGGACCCGTCGACGCTTCGACTCCTGGGCGGCGGTAGAATCCTCGAGCCGTTTCCGACGCCCCATAGACGCCAACCGTGGGTTGTCGACGAGCTTCGGAAGCTGGAGGCCGCGGCGGGAGATGCGGCCGCGCTCCTACGGGCGATTTTTTCGCGGCCCCGAGGCCCCAAGCGGGCTTACCGGGTCGCGGAGTTGGCGTCCGCCGTTGCGAGCGTCTCGGAAGACGAGTTAAGCGCTTTGCTCGAGACGCTCGTCGCCGACGGCGTAGCCGCCCGCTTCGGTACGGCGTACGTTCCCGCCAAAGACGTCGCGCCGATCAAGGAAGCGGCGGTGAAAGCGGTACGGGACGCGCTGGCGCAGGACCCGCTGCGGGAAGCGGTGTCGCGCGACGAAATACGCGCTAAGTTGCCGTACGTCCTTTCGGCCGAGGGATGTGGGGCATTGCTCGAAGGTTTGGCGGCCGAGGGGAAGCTCGAGGCGTCCGGCGGCGGTTATCGGCTGCCCGGCGCGGCGCCCACCCTCTCGCCCGACCACAAAGAGGCCCTGGCGGCGTTGGAGGAATTGGTGAACAGCGGGCCGCCAATGCGAAGTAAGGAGGAGGTTGAACAATACCTGGCCGGTTACGCCCAGGGCGCGACGATGTTGAAGTTCGCGCTAACCCGCGGCATGCTGGTAATGTTGCCCGAAAAGATTATAGCTGCGCCGGATTTCGTGGAAAAGAAGAGGGAAGAACTCGTACGATACTTACGGGACCACGGGACCGTCCGTGCCGCGGAGTACAAGGAGATACACGAGCTGTCGCGCAAGCAAGCGACGGCCCTTTTGGATTACTTCTACGAGCAGAGCATAACGGTGCGGGAAGGCGGCACGCACCGCCTTTCGCCCCGTTACTTGAAGGAAGCAGAAGCATAGAGGAGGTGTCAAGCCGTATTATGGTAAGCGCGAAGGAACTGATATCGTACGAGGATAGATGGGGAGCTCGCAACTACAAGCCGTTGGACGTCGTCCTGGCGCGCGGCGAAGGCGTTTGGGTTTACGACGTCGGCGGCGAAAAGTATCTCGACTTCCTGGCCGCGTACTCGGCCCTCAACCAGGGTTATTGCCACCCGCGCCTGGTGGCGGTTATGCAGAAACAGGCCGCCCGGCTTACGCTGACGTCGCGCGCTTTTCGCAACGACCAGCTCCCGTTGTTCGAGAAGGAGCTCTGCGAGCTTTTGGGATACGAGAAAGTACTCCCGATGAACTCGGGCGCGGAGGCCGTCGAGACGGCGATAAAGATGACCCGAAAATGGGGCTACAAGGTAAAGGGGGTGCCGGACGGCGACGCGGAGATCGTCGTCTGCGAGGGTAACTTCCACGGCCGGACGACGACCATCGTCGGCTTTTCCTCCGAGCCCCAATACCGCGACGGCTTCGGCCCCTTCGCTCCCGGCTTCAAGCTAATACCGTACGGCGACCTGGGGGCGCTCGAAGCCGCTATAACGCCCAACACCGCAGGCCTCCTCGTCGAGCCGTTGCAGGGGGAAGGTGGCATCGTCGTGCCGCCTGACGGTTATTTGGCGGCGACGCGAGAAATTTGCGCCGCAAACGACGTCCTCCTGGTCGTGGACGAGATACAGAGCGGCCTCGGCCGAACCGGCAAAATGCTGTGTTGCGAGTACGAGGGCGTACGGCCGGACGTTATCATTTTAGGCAAGGCGCTATCGGGCGGGATGTACCCGGTTTCGGCCGTGCTGAGCGACGCCGCGGTGATGGGCGTCTTCGAGCCCGGCGACCACGGCTCCACCTTCGGAGGTAACCCGTTGGGCTGCGCCGTCGCGAGGGAGGCGCTCAAGGTTATCGTGGACGAAGACCTGTGCGGTCGCGCGGCCGAGCTGGGCGCGTACCTCCTCGACGAGCTGGGCAAGATAAAAAGTAAATACGTGGACGCGGTACGAGGCAAGGGTCTATGGGCCGGGATCGTGCTGAAAGAGGAGGCCGGCGGCGCGCGGCGGTTCTGCGAAGCGCTGATGCGCCTCGGCTTGTTGGTCAAAGAGACCCACGATACCGTAATCCGCCTGGGGCCGCCGCTCGTGATTACAAAAGATGAAATAGATTGGGGGCTCGAGCGCTTGGCCGCGGTCCTCGGCGCGGACGTCCCCGAGGAGGTCGGCGCGGCCAAGTAGCAGTAAGTTAAAGGGGGCGAGATGAAAATAGTAATTACACTCCTTAAATTGGGGGCCGCGGTCGCTGTCGTCGTTGTTTTGGCGTGTTCCGAGGAAACGCTGCTCGACGACCCGAAGGCTAAAGCGCCGGCGTTTATCGCCCGGTGGGGTTGCCCGGGACACGACGACGGCGAGTTTTACAACCCGTACGGCGTCGCGGTTGCCCCGAACGGGAACGTTTACGTAGCCGACACGAATAATCGTCGGGTTCAATATTTTACGCCAGCGGGTAGTTTCTTGGGCAAATGGAACATAGCTCCCGACCATTGGTCACCGTATAGCGTGGCCGCCGCGCCGAACGGCGTCGTCTATGTTGCCGATAGATTCAAGAGCCGTATCTTATACTTTACTAGTGCAGGTAATTTGTTAGGTTCCTGGGGTTCGCACGGTGAAGGCATAGGCCAATTCTTCGGGCCGGCGGCGGTAGCCGTTTCACCAGGGGGGGCGGTATACGTAGTCGATTACGACGGCCGCATCCAATATTTCGACGCCGTAGGGAACTACAAGGGCGGATGGGGCGCGTGGGGCGAAGAGGCCGGCGAATTCCAGTTGCCGTTGGGTATAAACTTCGGGCCCCGCGGTAACGTGTACGTAGCAGATACCGGGAACGACCGCGTCCAGTATTTCACGTCAACGGGTTCTTACCTCGGCGGTTGGGGTAGTAGCGGGCCCGGCCCCGGCGAGTTCGACAAACCTATGGGGATCGCGGTCGGCTACGGCGGGACCGTGTTCGTCGTCGATAACGGGAATCGGCGCGTCCAGTATTTTACGTCGGACGGGAATTTCGTCGGGGAGTTCGGTTCCGGCGGCGTCGGAAGGGGCGAATTCATTAACCCGTACGATGTCGCCATAAACGAACGCCGCGTGATATACGTCGTCGACGCGTATTGCTGCTGGGTACAATATTTCCATTAGCGTAGATAGTAGTTCCGAAGTTCCAAACCAAGCGGTGCTTTTACCGGGGCGTCACGCCCCGGCTTTTCGGCGTTGACACCTTGTCCCGGATTATGGTAGTTTCTAGTTCGTAGCGCCGCGAGAAGCGGCCTTTGGTATATTCCCAATGACGAAAGGTAGTTCAATTTCGCGCCGCCTTTTTTGGGCGGCGGGTATACTCGTCGCGTTGTCGTGCGGCGCTCCCACCGGCGACCCGGTCGGGTTTCAAGGGCCGGATCGGCCGGTTAAGAAAGTAACGTTATATCCTGCCGACGTCGGGTGGCGCGATACTTTTTACGACATCTTCGCGCCCACCGGGCAGCATTACCGTCTGGCCGTCGGGAGTTACGGCGCGCCCGACCGGTTCCGGAGCCGTGCCCTTCTCCGCTTCGACGTTGGGGACGTTCCGAAAGAGGTATCCATTAGTAAAATCCGTGGCGTGTTCCTGAGTTTACCGTATCTTCGCATTCCAGGTAGCTTGAACAACGATATTTACGCAGAGGGCGAAGTAACTATCGAAGTAAGGCCGCTTCGTCGCGACTTCGACGAGGACCGCGCGACGTGGTGGCGGGCGAGCCGCAAGAAGAATTGGAGCGTAGAGGGCGGCGATTATGGGCCGGCGGTGGCCGACGCCGTCGTCGGTCGACCTTCGTACCAGCGCCAGTACGTAAACTTCGACGTTACCGCCCTGGGGCTGGAGTGGCTCGCTAACCCGTACCGTAATTACGGCGTCGTTTTAAAGTTGAAGGACGAGGAGGAGTCGGCCGGGGCGGGTATAAAGGAATTTTACTCCACCAACCAGTACAGCAAGGTTAACGCGCCCCGCCTCGAGATCGCCTATATCGACGACGAGGGCGAGAAAGCTTATCGCGTCCTTTTGCCCGAAAAGGATTGTTTCATAACGGAGTACGACGGCGAATTCGGCGGCGGCGAGGTTCACGGCTACGACGAGTTCTTGGATTTCGGCTCTTTTAACGGCTACGCACGCCGCGTGTTGCTATATTTTAACCTTTCGCCGGCTGCGACCGGTATCCCGGCGACGGCGTCGGTGGCCCGGGCCCGGCTCCGCCTTTTTTATCTACCGGCCGCCAGGGACGAACGCGTTCGCATCGCCGTGTACCGCTTGACCGCCGCGTTCGAGGAGGGCGCGAGGCAAGACGTGCTCGAGCTCCAGAAGTTCCACGACAACTACGCTTACATTAACCGCGAGTTTAAGAAAGAGCCGCCGGGCTACGTGGACTTATACGTCAACCCCCTCGTCCAAGAGTGGATCTCCGGTAAGCACCCCAACTACGGCCTCGTCATAAAAGCGCCCGACGAGAGCAAGGCGCAGGCTTTCCCGCGTTTCGCGGCCAAAGACAACGGCGACCCGGCCCGGAGACCGTACCTGGAGATCGAGTATACGTTGCCGCCGGAACCGTGGTACGCGCCGCCGGAGTAATGATAGTGGCGGCCGATTCGAAAACGATGTTATTATATATAGTACTTTTTGCGTCGGCGGCGCTCGCACTCGTCGCTTGCCCGGCGGCGGCCAATACGATTCTGGCTGCGGGTACGCCGGGAGAGCCCGGCATAGACTTTGACGCACGGGCGGTCGGTATGGGGGGCGCGGCATTCGGCCTGTTCGACGGTTCGAACGTTAACGGCGTGAACCCGGCGGTACCGGCTTCGTACGGGCGTGCGGTTTTTAGCGTCACCTTGTTCCGGGGGTACAACTCGTACGAGACGCCGGCGGGGAAGAGCGTAGAGATAACGTTCGACATCCCTCGGGTGGAATTGGCGGTGCCGGTGTCGAGTTCGCTCGCTCTGTCGCTCGCCTTGCGCCAGGAGCTCAACCAGAATTACGAATTGACGAGGCCGCTCGAATACGAAGGCGTGGTCGTGGGGACTAGTCGGCGCAAGGGTACCGGGTCCGTCTATTCGTTTTCGGCGGGGTTGGCGGGCCGCCTCGGAGAACGGTGGTACTTGGGGGGCGCCGCCGGCTACGACTTCGGCGCGCCCAAGGAAATATATTCCAAGGAGTTCAAAGAAAAGGGTTATTCACGCATCGAGGAAACCCTGGAAACGGCATATAAAGGCGTAAAGGGGGCGCTGGGGGCCGGCTATTTAGTAACGGATAAGTTCTCGGTGGGCGCGCAGTTGGAGGTATTCAGCACCCACCGCGTACACGAAACAGTTTTTACGGAGTACGCTACGCTGTACGAGGAAGATCGCCGGTTCGCGATGCCGTGGTCGGCGGGATTGGGTGCGGCGTACGTCGTCGGCCCGCGCGGCCGGTTTACCGCGGACGTGCGCTATACGGCGTGGTCGCGGTTTGCCGTCGACGGCGAGGATTTGGGTTACCGCGACACCGTCGAGTTTCACGCCGGTGCCGAAGGGCGGTTGACGGCGGCGCGGAAATCTTTCTTCCTGTGGCGGATGCCCTTCCGTGCCGGCGTGTCGTACGTACCTTGGTATTCTACCGAACACGGCGAATTCGCTAAAACGGGCGTAGCGGTGGGCGCGGGATACCTGTTCAAAAACAACGAGAACAGTAGGCTCGACGTAGCGTTGGAATATAGCCGCCGGGGCGATTCGCCGTCCCGCGGGTTGAAAGAGGAAATGTTCGACTTTTGCGTATCGATCGTGGGTCTGGAAGAGTGGATCGGGAAACGAGGCCGCGAGGATTAGGTTCTTCGGGGCTCGATCCTAAAAGGAGTGGACAAGATGCGGTTAAGATGGTTTTTGTCTTTGACGTTGGTTGCGGCGTTGGCCGCGCCGGTCGTCTTAAACGCGGCCGAAAATGATAAAGTGTTTAAGTACGCGTACGTTAATATGGAACGGGTAGTGGACGAGTACGTTCTATTTAAAGAAGCCCGGGATGGGGCCAAGAAAAAAATCGACGAAGCCCGCGTCGAAGATGCCGCCACGCTGGGAGAGTACCAGGAGAAATTGAAGGCGTTGGAGGAGAAATTGGACGGCCCGTTGACTCCCGAGGCCAAGGCGGAAACGGTCGACGCGTATAAGGTTACGTACGAGGAAGCCCTTGATTACCGTAGTTCGGTACTGGCGAAGTATAAACGGATCGAACGCGACGCCTTCGAGCCGGTGTATAAAAAGGTTTACGAGAAAATCGCATCGTACGCTGTGAAGGAAGACTACGAAATCGTTTTCGATTATGCGGCGATTTTGCTTTACGCCGACGAAAAAAGCGACATTACGGAAGATATAATAGACGAGTTGAACGAAGAAGCGGGTATAAGTAAATAGCGCCCGCCGGAGTAACCGCTATGCCGGAATATACGGTCGACGAGCTCGCGGCGGCGGTCGGTGGCAAGGTGACCGGTAACGGCGCCGCCGTGATAAGGGGCGTTAACGGTATAAAAGAGGCCGGTCCCGACGATGTGACCTTCGTCGCCAATCCCAAGTATTGGGCGGCCTTGAAAGCGACGCGGGCGGGGGCGGTAGTCGTCGCGCCCGAGACCGAAGCCGCGGGTTTAACGCTAATAAAGACGCCGAATCCGTACGCGGCCTTTGCCAGCGTCCTCGTA
>JAZGGY010000332.1:0-4492 GCA_036480675.1 bacterium
GCGTCGGAGGAACTATTTAAATTGGATAGCTACGCCGCTACCGCGCCCGTGGTTGCGGCGGATTTGATGTTGGCCACGGACGGAGAAAAACGTTTATTGTGTTTCGAATTCGAGTAAACAACGGCAACGAAAGCCTGCAAAAAATGACTTGACAACGTTGGGGGCGTGTGGTAGAGTTTTGAAAAATAAAGAAAGCGGGCGGGGTCGTCGACCGGCTCGTTGCCCGCAAAGGAAAACGACAAAGCCCGAAGCCTTCATTTCTACCCAGGAGGGTGATAAATGATGAGGCTAAAGAAGGGATATGTTCTATTAGCGGCCTTCGGCGTAGCCGTGGGCGTCGGCGCGTTCTTCCTCGTCGGTTGCGAAGAAGATGAAGCTGATATAACCAGGCCCAAGGTCGAATACAACGACCAGACCTTCTCGCTCCTGGTTTGCGACGGCAACGGCAACGACCCGAACGGTTGGGACCACGACGGCGCCGCGGTTTGCACGTTGGACTGGAACGGCGACGGCTCAGGTCCTAACGCCGTCCCGGTGACGTACGTCTATGACGAGTACCCGCTCCTCGACGGCGTCGCCGAGCAAAGAAACCCGGGCATCCCCAAGGGCGGCGACTACTGGCTTTGGAATGCGACGCCGTGGACCGTTATCAAGACCAAACCCATAGTCGGCTCGGGTAGCGGCGTGGAGGAAGTTTGGGTCAAGGCGCTCTACACGTACGTCAACCCGCCGCGGATCTGGTTCTTCTTTCGGTGGGAAGACCCGAGCCACACCATACAGCCCGTCGAGCCTGAGTCGGAACGCGGTAAGGAACCGGCACCGGTCGGCGGCACGATGCACTATTACTGGTACCAGATGGGCGGTTTCCCTATCCCCGGCGACGGGTTTAAAGATGGTCGCGCATATGCATCGCACGAGGACTGGCTCGCGCTGGTATGGTCGACGTGGTTCCTCCGGAGTACCTCGAACCCGAATAAAATCCCCGATCCGGCTGTAGATTACGATTGGCAACTGGTTGAGACGGTCCCCGGGTTCCAAACCAGAGGTATCGACGTTTGTAAGGGTGGCGGCGAAATCGTTTACCGGACGCCTGTCGTAGATACCAAAAACGCGCCTTATAATCAGAAGGGTTATCCCGGCGCGTTCTGCGATATGTGGTTCTTCAGCGCTTCCCGGACCAATTATACCGCGGCCGGCAGTTGGATAGATACGGAGTCGGCGTACCTGTTCGACTGCTTCATAGATAAAGACGGTTTCAATTACCCGCCGGTCGGGTCGAACGAGAACGAAAATTCGCTCGACGAGTGGCTTACGTTCGACAGCGGCATAGTTGGGATTGAGCGCAACGGCGGCTACCGCGCTTCGCCCGAAAGGCAAGCGCCGAGCGACCCGGTATTTAACCCGCCGGGCGCGTATTACATATGGGGCACGTCGGAGACCGCGCCCGAATTTTCGCTCCCCGCCCCCTGGCGCAAGGAAGGCGGCGCGCGCCTTGCGGGCTACAAGCATCGGCCGGCCCTCGGCGGCGCGGCGGATATCGTAGGCCGCGCCCAGTGGCAGCAGCCCAACCGCGAGGGTTACGAGCCGTGGGAAGGTAAACGCGACCGGGATAAAATGAGCGGTTGGGAAAGGTTAAAGGACAACTACTACGGCAAGGACTGGCACGACACGCTCGAGATAATGCGGGATATAGGGACCATAACGAAGATCAACCCGGAGGAGGATGTCCTGCTGGGGCTCTTCGACCCGCACCCGGGTAGGTAGGCGCCGCTCGAGCGTAATTGACGTTTGACGTCAACGCCCCCGCCCGACGCCGCACCCGGGCGGGGGCTTTACCAAAAGGTAAACAAGCAACGGGAGTCTCGTTATGTCCAACATGTGGGCCGCGGTGGTCGAGATAGGCTTTCTGGGCTGGGTCGGCTCCACCATCGGCTTCATCTTTCGCGCCATAAGCAAAGAGAATAAGTTCTTAGGCAAGAAGGCCCTCTTCTGGGGCGTGCTCATCGCGGTCTTCTACACGCTCTGGATAGTGGGGCTGGTTAACGCCTGACGCAGCTGGGAAAGAGTAGGGGGGAGCGGTTTTCTTCGTATCTCTTTCCTCTGGTAAGAGGGGGCTTTCCGTAGGGGGTGACGGAGATGACTTTTAATAAAGATTTCGTATTCGCGCTCGCCTTCGCCTTCGCGGCAGGGGCCGGCGCGTTTCTCGTTTCCGGATGCGGAGAAGAGAATGGCCTTACTCCGGCCAAGGTCGAGTATAAGGACCAGACCTTCTCGCTCCTGGTATGCGACGGCAACGGCAACGACCCGAACAGTTGGGACCACGACGGCGCCGCGGCGTGCACGTTGGATTGGAACGGCGACGGCTCCGGCCCCAACCGCGTCCCGGTAACGTACGTCTACGACGAGTACCCGCTCGTCGACGGCGTCGCCGAGCAAATGAAACAGGGCGTCCCCAAGGGCGGCGATTACTGGCTGTGGGGGACGACGCCGTGGACCGTCATCAAGACTAAACCCATAATCGGCTCGGGTAGCGGCGTAAAGGAAGTTTGGGTCAAGGCGCTCTACACGTACGCCTACCCGCCGCGGATCTGGTTCTTCTTCCGCTGGGAAGACCCGAGCCACACGATGCAACCGGTACAACCGGAGGAACAGGTAGGTAAGGAACCAGGGCTTGGCGGCACGATGCACTATTACTGGTACCAGATGGGCGGATTCTCAATCCCCGCCGATGGGTTTAAAGATGGTCGCGCATGGGCGTCGCACGAGGACTGGCTCGCGCTGGCGTGGTCGACGTGGTTCCTGCGGAACACCAAGAATAAGGGCGTCCGAGATAAGGCCGAACATACGCCGGCGAAGGTGGGAAGTTACGATTGGGTGTTGGTGGAGACGGTCCCCGGCTTCCATTCCGAGGGGATAAAGCTCTTGAAGGGCGGCGGCGACGTCGTCTACCGCACGCCGGAGGTTTATACCGACGACCCGAACTCGCCGTACTACGACAAGTATTACCCGGGTGCCTATTGCGACTTCTGGTACTTCAGCGCGACGCGGACCAACTACAACGGCCGCGGGTGGGAGGGTTCGGCCTGGCTCTTCGATTGCCACGTCGATTCCAAAGGGATAAAAAAGCCGCCCGTAGGCTCGAATAACAATCCGAAGTCACTAGACGAGGTCCTGACGTTCGACGCCGGCGTATTGGGGTCTGAGGCTAACGGCGGCGTTACCGGCTACCCGGCGTTTCATAGTACCGAAGGTCCGGTATTCAACCCGCCCGGGCCGACGTACCTGTGGAAGCCGACGGCCGTCCCGTTCACCCCGGCCCCTTGGCCCTCGGAAGGGGGCGCACGGATACCCGGTTACCTTTACAAGCCCCCGTACGGTTCCGTCGCCGACGTAATCTGCCGCTGCCGGTGGCAATTTCCGGATCAGGAATATTACGAGCCGTGGGAAGGTCATAATGGCGAACGATTGAAGGAAAACTACTACGGCAAGGACTGGCACTACACGCTCGAGATAACGCGGGAGATAGGAACCGTAACGAAGATCGATCCGGAGGAGGACGTCCTGCTGGGCCTCTTCGACCCCCACCCGGGTAGATAAGCCGCGCCCGAGCCGTACAGAACGTTTGACGTTAACGCCCCCGCCCTACGCCGCACCCGGGCGGGGATTTTTCAGGTTATACCGTTTTTATAAAAAGATGCGGTTGAACGTCGGGCCGGCGTGGGTTTGTTATAAAGCTCTAACCGGCGCCACCGTCTATTAAAGGTATTCGGGCGAAAACCGGTTGTTTGTGTATAATTTCACTTGCGGCGGTTTGGGTTTTCGCGTATAATGTGAACCCGTTTCGATAACCGTTCTTTGCCGGCCCAATTTAATTTAGGAGAGGCTATGGTCGAAATTAAAGAGCTTGAAGAGACAAGTCGTAAGATCCGCCGCGACATAATGGTCATGCTTGCCGAGGCGGGCTCCGGCCATTCCGGCGGTTCGCTCTCGGCGGTCGAGGTCCTGGTCTCGCTCTATTGGAACATCCTGAAACACGACCCCGAGAACCCGGACTGGGAAGAGCGCGACTGGTTCGTCCTGTCGAAGGGGCATGCGGCCCCGGTTTTGTACGCGGTTTTAGCCGCCAGTGGGTACTTCCCGCGGAAGACGCTGTGGACGCTGCGCAAGTTGGATTCCATACTGCAGGGACACCCGCACCGGCTGAAAACCCCCGGCGTCGAATTTTCGACCGGGTCGCTGGGTCAGGGCCTTTCGCTCGCCGCCGGCGCCGCCATGGGTCTTAAACGCCAGGGTATGCCAAACAGCGTTTTCGTCCTGACGGGCGACGGCGAACAGAACGAGGGCTCGATATGGGAGGCCGGCATGACGGCGGCCCACTACCGCCTCGATAATCTGTGCGCCATCTGCGACCGCAACTACCTGATGATTGACGGCAATACGGAGGAGGTTATGGGCCTCGACCCGCTTCCGGACAAATGGCGGGCTTTCAATT
>JAZGGY010000333.1:0-8642 GCA_036480675.1 bacterium
GGCTTCGAGGTGGTCATCTCCGACTATACCAACAAGAACATCATCCACGACGGCGTGGAGGCCGTGGCGTCCGAGTGCTGCTTCCCGGTGAAAGTGGCGCACGGCCACGTCATAGACCTGCTCAAGAAGGGCGTGGACGCCGTCTTCATGCCGTCCGCCATATCGCTCGAGAAGCAGAACGCGCTCACCGACAAGTCGTTCACCTGCCCGTACGTCCAGACGTCGCCGTACGTCATCTCGTCGGCCCTCGATTTGGAGGCCAAGGAGATGCCGGTCCTGGTGCCCAAACTATTCTTCGAGCGGGGCGACGCGGCGCTGGTGAACGCCCTCCACGACGCCCTCAAGCCGCTGGCCGTGAAGAAGGGCGACGTCCGCCGGGCGTTCAAGGCGGCCAAGAGCGCGCAGAACGAGTTCTATGCCCGGGTAAAGACCCGCGGCATCCAGGTGCTGGAGGAGCTGGGCCGGGACGACAACGCCGTCGTCGTCATAGGCCGGCCGTACAATACCTGCGACCGCGGCATCAACCTCGATATACCCAAGAAGTTCCGCGATTTAGGTACGCTCGCCATCCCGATGGACTTCCTGCCGGTGGAGGAGGTAGAGCTCTCCCACGAGTGGGACAACATGTACTGGAAGTACGGCCAGAAGATCCTGTCCGCGGTTGAGATCGTGCGCAAGGACCCCCGCCTCCACGGCGTCTACATCACCAATTTCGGCTGCGGCCCGGACTCGTTCCTGTTGAAGTTCTTCCGCGTCAAGATGGGCGGTAAGCCGTTCCTCCAGCTCGAGATAGACGAGCACTCCGCGGACGCCGGCGCCATCACCCGGGCGGAGGCGTTCCTGGACAGCATAAAGAACTTCCGCGACAAGGTCCCGGCCTCGGTCGAGATCAAGCGCCTCTCGCTGGCGGCGGACGACCACAAGCGCAAGGTCTACATACCGTACATGTGCGACCACGCCTACGCCATCCGCGCGGCGTTCGAGGCGGTGGGCGTGCCGGCGGTGGTGATGGACGAGCCGGACGACGAGACTCTCGTCTGGGGCCGCAAGTTCACCTCCGGCAAGGAGTGCTACCCCTGCATCGTCACCACCGGCGATATGGTGAAGCACGCCAAGCGGGACGACTTCGACCCGGAGCGCGCCATATTCTTCATGCCCGCGGGGTCCGGGCCCTGCCGCTACGGCCAGTACAACATACTCCATCGCATCGTCCTGGCGGAGCTGGGCCTGGGCGACGTGCCGGTCTTCAGCCCCAACCAGGGCAAGACTCTCTATAACGACCTCGGCATCGTCGGCAACGAGTTCACGCGGCGGGCGTGGCAGGGCGTCGTCGCCGTCGACATGCTGGAGAAGCTGCTCTTTCAGACGCGGCCCTACGAGATCGAGGCCGGCGCCGCGCACGAGCTCTACTGGAAATACGTCAAACGCGTCGAGGAGAGCATATTGACGGACGGTACGCTCGAGGCCATCCTGGCGATATGCCGGGAGGCGGTCGAGGCGTGGCCGAGCGTCGCCACGACCGACGAGCCAAAGCCCCGCATCGGCATCGTCGGCGAAATTTACGTCCGCTCCAACCGCTTCTCCAATAACCATTTCATCGCGCAGGTTGAGGAGCTGGGCGGCGAGGTCTACATGCCGACCATCTCCGAGTGGTTCTGGTATACCAACTGGACCCGCATCCGCGACTGCAAGATCCGCGGCGACTACTCGCGCCTCGCGTTGAGCTACGTCACGCAGAAGATCCAGAAGGCCGACTACGCCAAGATAACGTCGCTCTTCGACGGCCTGGCGCGCAACTGGCCCGAGCCGGAGGTCGACGAGACCATCAAGATGGGCTCGCGGTACGTCCACGACACGTTCGAGGGGGAGGCCATCCTGTCGGTGGGGAAGGCCGCGGAGTACGCCGAGCACGGCCTGCACGGCGTCGCCAACCTGATGCCGTTCACGTGTATGCCGGGCGTCATCGTCTCGGCGCTGCTCAAGCGCGTGCAGGACGACTACGACAACATCCCCATATTGAACATGTCGTACGACGGCCTGGAGTCCGCCACCACCCGCACCCGCGTCGAGGCCTTCATCCACCAGGCCCGCCAGCGGCTGGAGGTCGCGTTGGCGGCTAGGAGGTAAGAAAAGGATTTGAGTATTAAATCGCAAACTTATTTTCCCTTGACTAATTACCTAATATGTGTTATATATTATTCGTAAAAAGGAAGTATCGGCCTTTGAAAATATGGGCGTAAGCCGGTAGTATACGGAGCCAGTAGTCACGGTTCGATTCCGTGGGCGTTACTCGTAATAGGCGTAACCCTTCTGATTACGATTTCACTGGGTTGTTGGGCAGAAGCCCGAAGAAGACCCATAAAGGAGGTTAAGCCTATGAGTAAACACCGGCCAAGCATGCGGATACTTAAGGTACTAGTTGTACCCGTAGTAAGCGACATATTAATAGCGTTTATTACGAGTTACGCGGCAGGGGCCCTACCGGCTTATACCCGTATAATTTAATTAGGGATAAAAATAATTTTCCGAACCGCGATTTACATAAGGCAAGGTAGATAGCAGGAACGAAATAAAAGAAACGGCGGTTTTAAAACCGCCGTTTTTTGATAAAGGGACCCTATTCGGTTATTGTGCTTCTCGAGAATATTTCGAAAGTATTTTCTCGGCTTGTTGAACACCGGGGGGGAATATTAAAACCCTGTTATTTGGTTCGTCATATTCGATATATTTTTTTCCGTGCATTTGTTTCAATATAACTTTAAAATTAGTAATATTTTTATATTCGGTCCACGCTAAGAGGTCGGTTAAAGATACCCATTCACCTTCGAATTCCATTAGAAGTATTAATACTTTATTTTTACATTCCATTTCGGGTTTAAGGATTCGCCTTATGCCGTTAAGTTCGAAAATCAAAGGCGTTTTACGAGTTATTAATGAATCGATAACACGTTGTGCTTCTTCTATCGGGAAACCGCAAAACTCGCGTATAATATCCGCCACGACCCAATCCGCGGCAGCTACGACGAAAGTACTATCAAGGTAGTTCGGATTGATAGTACCGGGAGTATGGCCTACCCCGCGGTTGTTCCTAATCTCTGTTATAGTTATTAACACCCTTGGTATATGCCTCCGTAACGGTTCTGTTCCAGCAGTCCTCGGTGTGTTTTCGAAACCCCTAAGTTTCCCTACAATATCTACAACATGGGTACCTAACGCGGAGAAAGACCCATCGGCGTTTAGTTGCGATTCAATAATTCTGTAGACAACTTCTACGAACTTACCCGCGTTTAACTCCGAGGGTTCATATTTACCTAAAAAATAGTTGTTTTTAATTTCTGTATAATGTTCGAACAACCTCCCGACGAGGGCGGGAGGTAGTTTTTTTTCGAGTTCGGTCTTTATTTCTTTAAGCGTTTTCACCCAATTCCTTTTTAAGCCAGTTAATAATTTTTTGTGGTCCGCTAGATTTCATCTTGAAAACTACGTTCCTACCTTCTTTTCGTGCCGTTAATATGTCCTTGTCTTTCTTTAAAGGTCTTAAAAAGTTTTCGTCTTCCGTTTCACCTTGGGCCTCGACGAATTTCCTTAATTCGGGCGCAGGCATTCCGGAAAACTGTCGGTTTTCGGTTTTTTTGTATAAATAAAGAAGCCTGACGTAAGCTTTTATCCTTTCCGCGGCCGATTCCGGTTTGAGTGTATCTAAATCTATTTTTAATTCTTTGCCTGAAGGGTCGAATATATCGGATAAGGTATCCTGGTTAATCCCCGTAGCCTCCGCAATTTTCGTAATAACCGTGCCCCGCTCGCCGCTGGGGGGTTCTTCCTCTGGCGGTAAACCGATATCACTTTCCCAACCTTTTTCCTTTATCAAAGCGTTTAATAATACCTCGAAGCTTTGTTCCCTTATTTCCGCGGGGAAACCTTTGACTATTTCTGCCAATTTCTTAATTTCGGTTTCTATTTCTTCGTATTTCATTTTTAGCCCCTTTGTAAACAATTTTAATATAACACAATTTGGTTCTTTAATCAACTGCTACCTTTTAAATTCTGGCCGTACTACTTCGCGTTTTTACTACCGCCCGGTAAAAACCGCGGCTTGGGCGGCGAGGGGGTTGGAGGGTTATCGCGCTTGGAGTTCGCTTCCTGCCTCTTGACGCGAGGTAAAATGTCCTGTATTATTCGTCGGGACTGAAAGGAGGTTGGTATGAGAGTTCAACCGTTCTACTCGAAAATGCCGGGGACCGAAGTGTATCACAACAATAACCGATGCACGGAGGGCAACAATATAGAAATACGCAATAAGGCTCGTGGTAAGGGAGGGCACCGCCTCTGTAAACGTTGTAAGTATTTGAACTCCACGGGTAGGTAACCTCACCGGGCCTCCCATACCCTACCCCTCGCCATCCGGCCGCCGAGGGCGGTCGCGAATCGTAATCCTTTCGGTTATAATGGCGGGCGGCGTCAGGCCGCGTTGGCCCGAAATTGCGCAAATAAACCGCCATGGAAACGAGAATGAATGCCGGCCTGTGGCTCGTATTCGGCGTCTGGGTGCCCATCATCATCTGGCAGTCGTCGCCGTCATGGGGCCCCAGGGTGTTGGGCGAGCTGAGGTATCAGGCGATAATGGCGACGCACGCCGTCGACGTGATAGGCTGGGTTTGGGTCGCCGGGATGTTCCTGGCCGGCTTCTACCTTTTGCTCGAGCCGACGATCGTCTCGTTGCGCCGACGCCGCCGGTAAGCCCGAGGTCGAAGGTTGGCCCTTACGCAGGCGGCTCCGGGCCGCCTTTTATGTTATTATCGCGCCGATGGAGCCGATGGTCCAATGCGAAGACGTCCACAAGACGCTGCGCACCGGCGACGGCGCGAAAGGCCACGCGTCCCGGGTCTTCGCCGGCCTGAACGTCGTCGTGGGCCGGGCCGAGCGGCTCGGCGTCGTCGGCCCCTCCGGTTGCGGCAAGACCACGCTGCTTAAGCTGATCAACCGGCTCCTGGACGTTGACGCCGGCCGCGTCCTCGTGGACCGCGAGGACGTCCGCGACCGGGAGGTATTGTCGCTGCGGCGCGGCGCGCAGCTCGTACCGCAAAAGCCTTTCCTCTTCGGCGAGACGGTCCGCGATAATTTATTGTTCGGGTTGCAAGCCGCCGGCAACGACGGCGGCGAGGAGGGGCTGTCGGCGCTTTTGGAGGAGGTGGCCCTTCCCGACGTGGGCCTTGACCGTCCGGTGGCGGCGCTCTCCGTCGGCGAGCAGCAGCGCGTGTGCCTTGCCCGGGCGTTGGCTCTCCGGCCGCAAATCCTCATGCTCGACGAGACGACGGCCTCGCTGGAACCGCCGACCGCGAGGGCGGTCCTGGAGAGGCTCTACCGTCGCGTGGAGGAGGAGGGTATGACGCTCCTCCACGTCACGCACGAGATCCCGAAGCTGCGGGCGCTGGACCGGATCGTCGTGTTGGCGGCGGGAGGCGTCGCGGAGGAGGGGACGCCGCGTCGGATCCTGGAGAGGCCGCAAGTTGAAGTCACGCGGGAGTTCGTGAGGGGGCTCGACTGATGGAAGGCTTCGTCGACCTGACGTTGCCCGACGTCGCGATTGCGCTCGTCTTCGTCGTCATCGTAGCCGTCGTCTCCGCGTTGAACCGCCTTTTTTTGGAGAAAACTCTCCTCGTGGGGACCGTCCGCACGTTCGTGCAGCTTATAGCGGTCGGTTACGTCCTCAAGTGGATCTTCGGCCTGGACAGATGGTATTTGGTTCTGTTGGCGATCGCGGCGATGGTCGCGGTGGCGGGTTGGCACGCCGCGCGGCGGGTAGGTCGAGGCGTCGGCCGGACGGTGATCATCTCGACGGCGGCGGTGTTGCTCGGCTCCGTCCTCGTTATTATGATCCTCTTCGGCGTGATCGTTCGCGTCGAGCCGTGGTACAATCCGAGGTATTTGATACCGCTCGCCGGGATGATCATAAACGCCTCTATGAACGGCGCTTCGCTCGGGATGGCGACGTTTGCCACCTCCGCTCGCGAACACGCCGAGCGGCTGGAGGCGGCGCTGGCGGCGGGAGCCACCTCGCGACTGGCCGCGCGGCCGTACGTCCGGGGCGCCGTCAAGATGGCGTTGATCCCCACGATCAATATGATGATGACGGTTGGGATCGTGCAAATTCCGGGCGCGATGACCGGCATGATACTCGCGGGGGGCGCCCCCACGGCCGCGGTGCTCTACCAGATCGTGATCGTCTACATGATCGCCGCCGCCGCCGCGGCCAGCACGATCGCCGCCGTTATCTGGTACAGCCGCGCGTTCTTCACCCCCGCTCATCAACTCCGCGCCGGCTCAGTGTGAAAAAGGCCCCGTGCTGAGCGCGGGGGCTCGACCGGGGGCGGTATTTCTTTGGGTTAACTTGAAAATTCCTTCCGCCGCGGCCATGCCGCGTTCGCCAAATCCTATTCGCCAAGGAGCCGCCATGCGCAGCAAATTCGGCACCGGTATGTTGCTCGTCTTCGTCGCCTGGGTGCCCATCGTCCTCTGGCAGTCGTCGGTGGAATGGGCGCCCAAGCTATTGGGGGAGGCGAGGTACGAGGCCGTTATGGCGACGTACGCCGTCCAGGTGGCGGCGGTCGTCTCGGCCGCCGGGATGTTCCTGACCGGCATGTATTTCCTCCTGAGGCCCGTGTTCGACGTGTTCAAGGGGATGCGCGCCCGGGCTAAGCTCCGCGCCGTCGGCCGCCCGGGCCGCGCGACGGTCCTGAGCCTGGGCGGGCCGAGCGGGGGGGGTACCGTTACCGTCAACGACCAGCCGCTGCTCTCGCTGACGCTGGAGGTGGAAGACGGCTTCGGCGACCCCTACGTCGTGGCGTTCGATACCGTCGTGCCGCGCTACGCGGTGCCCCATATACAACCGGGCGAGACGGTCCCCGTCAAGATAGACCCCAACGACCGGCAGCGCGTCGCCGTCGACTGGGGCGCGATGGGGTACGGGTAGCGGTTGGCCCTTCGGCGAGGCGGGGGTGGCGTGGTCGTTTTAACATACGGTCGTCCCGTGCCAACGCGTAATAAAAAGGCCCCGCGCTCGCCGCGGGGCTTCGGTTGTCAGGGCGTTCCACGGTTACATTTCTTTAATAATCTCTTCCGCGGCGCCGACGCCGACGCCGAGTTCGAAAACGTAGCCTTTGTCGGCCAATCCCGCCTCCAACGCCGAGACGGCCGTTATAACGTCGAACGGCCCCACCACGCCCATGTGGGCGATGCGGATGACGCGGTCTTTGAGCTGGCCCTGGCCGCCGCCGAAGACCACGCCGTAGGTGCGGGCGATGTGGTCGCGGAGCTCGTCGGCGCCTATTTCGTCCGGGGGCCGTATTACGGTCACGACGTCGGCGGGGTTGAGCGCGAAGAGCCGCAGCGCCAGCGCGTTTACCGCGGCGCGCGTGGCCCGCGCCATCTTCTCGTGGCGGGCGAAGATGTTGGCCAGTTCCTCCTCCATCATGAGCTCGAGCGCCTTGGCCAGCGCGCGCAGCGTCGCCACCGCGGGCGTAAACGGCGTCTCGTGCTTCTCGCCAAACTGGCGATACTTACGCAGGTCCCAGTAGTACCGCGGACACTTGGCCCGCTCGCAGACCTTCCACGCGTCGTTACTGAGCGACATGAACGCGACGCCCGGCGGCGTCATAAAGCTCTTCTGGGAGGCCGAGAGCGTAACGTCCACGTTCCACTCGTCCATGCGGTAGTCCATGGCGCCCAGGCCCGAGACGGCGTCGACGACCAGGAGCGCGTTCTTGTCGGCCACCATGCGGCCTATCTCTTCGACGTCCTGGACGACGCCGGTGGACGTGTCGACGAAGGTGGTGAAGACGGCCCGTATGTCGTTCTCGGTATCCTCGGCCAACCTCTCGGCGACGAGCTTGGGGTTCACCGCGCGGCCCCACTCCACGTCTATGGCCCGCACCATGACGCCGTATTCCTTGAGTATGTCGGCCCAACGGTTGCCGAAGTGGCCGCCGCGTATGACCAGCGCTTTCTCTCCGGGCGACATGAGGTTGGCGACCGCGGCCTCCATCGCCGACGTGCCGGACCCCGTCAGGAGGTACACCTCGTGCGACGTCCCCACGACCTCGCGGAGGGTCTTCGCCACGTACTGGTAGAGCTCGTGGAATTCGCGGCCGCGGTGCGAGACTATATCCACCGTCTGCGCGGAGGCCACCGCCGCGGGAACGGGCGTGGGCCCGGGAGTCATTAAGTATTTTTTAACCATGGCTGGTAACCTCGGTTGACCTTCGGCGGGTTGCCGGACGACAAGTATAAAATATCGTTATGTAAATCACAAGGGCTTTCGCCGGCGGGCGTGGCTAACGTCGCGGGGGCCTACGCGCCGCGTGGCAGTGTCCCGCAATCAATTCTGGTAAGGGACGATTATTTATTTTGATATTCTGCTCAACCCGTGTTAGGATGAGTTAAAGAGGAGGTATGTAGAATGAGATATTTAGCAGTAGCTTTAACGTTGGCGTTGTGCCTTGCGAGCTTGTCATCGGCGGCCGAGGTCCGTATGCGTTATTCCAACGGCAACTACAACGCTTCGACTGGGTTCGGCGGGACGTACCACCCGGGGACCGTTTTCAAACCTACTTCCGGCCAGTACCCGGTCTTTTTGAAGACAG
>JAZGGY010000334.1:0-2320 GCA_036480675.1 bacterium
CCTGTTCGAGTATTAAATACGCCGGTACGTCGTCCCGCCATTCCGAAAGAGCCGCCCTAGCGAGCGGTTTTTCTCCGCCCTTGAAAACCCTCCCCCGCTTGTGCTATATTAAACGTCTAAAAGTTTAGCGGACGGGCCCGGCGGCCCGTTCGTTCGCGTATAATTATATTTGAATAGTATTGCGGGACGGGCGCTGGTATACGCCGAAGCCCTCATAAGTTCCCCCCGCTCGTCCCCCCTTAGGAGCGTATATATGCATCTCGGCGCCGACTTGGGTTCCATCAGCGTGAACCTGGTCCTGCTCGACGACGAGTACGCCGTCGTCGAGGACCACTACATCCGCCACAAAGGCCAGCCTGTCAAGGCGCTCGCCGCGGGCGTCGACGACGTCCTCGGCCGCCACCCGGCCGGCCAAATCAAGTCGCTAACGGTCACCGGCTCGGGCGGCAAGTTGGCGTCCGATATTTCGGGGGCGGCCTTCGTCAACGAGATCGTCGCGCAGACCGCCGCGGTGGGCCGCCTCTACCCGAACGTCCACACCGTCGTCGAGATCGGCGGCCAGGACTCCAAGCTGATCATCCTGGGCGAGGACGAGAAGACGGGCCGCACCGTCATCCGCGACTTCGCGATGAACACCATCTGCGCCGCCGGGACCGGCTCCTTCCTCGACCAGCAGGCCAGCCGCTTGGACCTGACCGTCGAGGAGTTCGGCGACCTGGCGCTCCGCTCCGAGCACGCGCCGCGCATCGCGGGCCGCTGCTCCGTTTTCGCCAAGTCCGACATGATCCACCTCCAGCAGGAAGGCGCGCCGGACTATGACATCGTAGCGGGCCTGTGCTTCGCGATGGCGCGCAACTTCAAGGCCACCATCGCCAAGGGCAAGGATTTCCGCCTCGACTACTGCTTCATGGGCGG
The DNA here is from genome assembly GCA_036480675.1 of bacterium. Taxonomy (GTDB): domain Bacteria; phylum RBG-13-66-14; class B26-G2; order WVWN01; family WVWN01; genus WVWN01. The sequence continues at coordinate 916 of JAZGGY010000334.1, forward strand.
CGTCGCGGCCAACAAGGGCATGGTCCGTGCGTTCACCGAGGTCCTGGGGCTGGACGCCGGCGAGCTCGTCATCCCGGAACACTTCGCTTCCATGGGTGCCATCGGCGCGGTCCTGGCCGCCGCGGAGCGGGGCGAGCTGACCCCCTTCGCCGGGACGAAAGCTTTCTACGACTACCTCGCCGCGGCGCACGAGGATGAGGAGGGCCAGGAACGCCTCGTCCTGCGCGACGTCCACCTCGAGCCCAAGGCCGACGCCACACTCCCGAAGGCCGGCGAGAAGATAGACTGCTTTTTAGGCGTCGACGTGGGCTCGCTGTCGACCAACGTCGTCGTTATGGACGAGAGTTTCAACATCATATCCAAGTGCTACCTGATGACGGCGGGCCGGCCCATCGAGGCCATCAAACGCGGCCTGGCCGAGGTGGGCGCGGAGGTCGCCGACAAGGTAATCGTGCGGGGCGTCGGGACCACCGGCTCGGGCCGCTACCTCACCGGCGACTTCGTCGGCGCCGACGTCGTCAAGAACGAGATCACGGCGCAGGCCACCGCCGCGGCTTACATCGACCCGGGCGTCGACACCGTCTTCGAGATAGGCGGCCAGGACTCGAAATACATTTCGCTCGATAACGGCGCCATCGTCGACTTCGAGATGAACAAGGTTTGCGCCGCCGGGACCGGCTCCTTCATCGAGGAGCAGAGCGAGCGGCTGGACGTCAACATCAAGAAGGAGTTCGCCGAGCTGGCGCTGGGGTCGGAGGCGCCCTGCCGGTTGGGCGAACGCTGCACCGTCTTCATGGAGACCGACCTCTTAAGCCACCAACAGAAAGGCGCGCCGCGCGAGGACCTCAGCGCCGGCCTCAGCTACTCTATAGTATTGAATTACCTCAACCGCGTCGTCCAGGAGAAGCGCGTCGGCGACAATGTCTTCTTCCAGGGGGGCGTGGCGTTCAACCACGCCGTCGTCGCGGCCTTCGAGCAGGTCACCGGCAAGCCGGTTACCGTACCCGACCACCACGAGGTCACCGGCGCCTGGGGCATGGCGATGATTGCGCGCGAGCTGTGGGACGGCGCGAGCGAAAGCTCCTTCAAGGGTTGGGACCTCGCCACCCGCAAGTACGAACAGAGCTCGTTCGAGTGCGCGGATTGCTCGAACCACTGCGAGATAAAAGTGGTGACGGTGGAGGGCGAGGAGCCGCTGTACTACGGCTCGCGGTGCGAGAAGTACGACGTCGAGCGCAAGAAGGTCCACAAACGCGGCGAGGGGTTGCCCAACCTCTTCGCCGAACGCGAGAAGCTACTGAGCCGCGACTACACTTCGGCGAAACCGGCCGAGGGCGCGCCGCGCGTCGGCCTGCCGCGCACCCTCTTCGTCCAAGAGATGCTGCCGTTCTTCAAGACCTTCCTG
>JAZGGY010000335.1:0-2771 GCA_036480675.1 bacterium
ACGGGTTTCTTCTTCGCTGGTTTTCTCTTCTTCGCTGCTGTCCTCTTCACCGGCATCTGTTTCACCACCTTCCTTTTGGGAAAGCCCTGGGCAACCGTGCCCGTACCCGGGCGAAAACGCCGTAATACCGGCCCGAGCCGCCGTGTGCCGGCACGTATGTTCCAACCGGCGGCCCGGGTTCCTACTAAATTACTTTTTCTTCTTAGCGCACGTCTTCCTGGTCGTCTTTTTTTTCTTCGTCGCTTTCTTCTTGGTTGCCATCGCGGATTCGTCCGCCTCCTCTCGCGCGGCCGCGGCCCGCCGCTAGCCGCACCTAGTAAACCCGCAAGCCCGACAGGTCAAACACCCCTCGGCGATTTCCAAAAGGCCGGAACACTCCGGGCATTGGGGGCCGACGTTGGCGAGTTCTTTCAACATCCGTTCCCGCCGCATGGTTTCCATCTCTTCCGCGGCGGGGCCGGCGTCGAAGAGCGGCGTCGTCCTGGCCCCCATATGACGTTCGACAACGATGCCGATAGCGTCGGGGCAACTGAGTATAGCCTCGCCGTTTTGCCACGTCGGCATCGGGCAACGAATCCCGCGAAGCTGTTTTATTATAGACTTGACCGTGACGCCGGCGCGAAGGGCCAGCGATATGAGCCGCGAGGACGCCTCGGAATGGGACGAAATACAACCGCCCGACTTCCCCATTTTAGCGAAGACTTCGCACAGCCCATTCTCGTCCCAGTTCAACGTAACGTAGAGGTTCCCGCAGCCGGTGGCGACTTTCTCGGTAATGCCGTGGGTAACGGCGGGCCTGGGCCTCGGCGCTACGCGTATTGGGAGCGGCGCGACGCCCGGCGCCGCGGCCCCCTCGGCCGTCGCCTCCCCCACGTTCAACACCTGCACCGAACGCGAGCCGTCGCGATATATGGTCACGCCTTTGCATCCCAGCTCGTAGGCCGATAAGTACGCCTTCTCTACGTCCTCCAACGTGGCCGACTTCGGGAAGTTAATTGTCTTGGAGACGGCGTTGTCGGTGTGCTTCTGGAAGGCCGCCTGGATGCGAACGTGCCACTCCGGCGACACGTCGTGCGCGGTGACGAAAATCCTTTTTAGCTCGTCCGGAACGTCGTCGCGTTTCTGGATGGATTCGCCGCGGGCGAGGCTCTCGAACAGGTCTTCGCCGGCGATCCCGGCTTTCTCGGCCGCCTTGGCGAAAAGGGGATTTACCTCCACGAGCTTGTCGTCGTCCAGGACGCGGCGGTAGAAGCACAACGCGTAAAAAGGCTCTATGCCGCCGCTCGCGCCGGCGATGATACTTATAGTACCGGTGGGCGCCACGGTGGTAGTGGTGGCGTTGCGCAAGCGGGCGCCGCCCGGGCGGTCGTAAACGCTGCCGCGGAAGTTCGGAAAGACGCCCCGCTCCTCCGAGAGCCGGGCCGACGCCCGCTTGCACTCGAGGTTGACGAATTCCATTACCTGGCAGGCGACGTCCTCCGCCTCCTCCGAATCGTACGGGACCCAAAGTTCCACCAAGAGGTCGGCGAAGCCCATGACGCCCAGCCCTATTTTCCTGTTGGCCTTGGTATTCTGCTCTATCTTGGGGAGAGGGTAACGATTGACGTCGATTACGTTGTCCAGGAAGTGGACCGCGGCGTGGACCGTGCGGCCGAGCCGCTCCCAGTCGATTACCTTCCGGCCCTTTTCCTCCCGCACCATCAGGCCCAGGTTGACCGAACCCAGATTGCACGACTCGTACGGCAGAAGCGGCTGCTCGCCGCACGGGTTGGTGGATTCGATCGTACCCACGTGCGGCGTGGGGTTGGCGGCGTTGACGCGGTCGATAAAAATTACACCCGGCTCGCCGTTGCCGTGGGCCATCTCGACGATCTTGTTGAAGACCCTGGCCGCCGGCAAGCAGCCGGCATCCTCGCCGGTCCGAGGATTGACCAGGGTGTACGTTTCCTCCGCGGTCAACGCGGCCACGAACTCGTCCGTGAGCGCGACCGAGATGTTGAAATTATTGAGGTGGTGCTCGTCGGCCTTACACGTCGTGAACTCCATGATATCGGGATGGTCGACGCGCAGTATCCCCATGTTGGCGCCGCGCCGGGTACCGCCTTGCTTTATGGCCTCGGTCGCCGCGTCGAAGACCTGCATAAAGGAGATGGGCCCGCTCGAGATGCCCTTGGTAGACATGACGACGTCGTTCTTGGGACGGAGGCGGGAGAAGGAGAAGCCGGTACCGCCGCCGCTCTTGTGTATAAGCGCCGTGTCCTTTATGGCTTCGAAAATGGAATCCATCGAGTCCTCGACCGGCAAGACAAAGCACGCCGAGAGTTGGCCCAGCTCGCGGCCGGCGTTCATAAGCGTGGGCGAATTGGGCATGAACTCGCGTCGCGCCATTATGCCGAAGAACTCGCGGGCCACGGGCTCGAGGTCCGCCATGGGGTTGTAAATCCGTTCCGCCTCCGCCACCGCCCACGCCACCCGCCAGAACATCTCGCGGGGCTCTTCTACCGGGTTCCCCTCCTCGTCGCGCCGCAAGTAGCGTCGCTTCAGGACCTCTAACGCGTTATCGGACAGATCCACGTCGGGCTCTTCCCACTCTTCGCCCTCCGCCGCCGGCACGTTGCGCTCCCACCCGGCTTCCGCTTCCTGGACTTTGGCCTTAACGACGCCCTCCAAAACTTCGCCGCCGAAGTTGCCCAGGTCCTCGAGCTCGTCCAACGTTTCGATGATTATTCTTTCCGCTTGCGATCCGCGCACGCCCATCTCGTTCAATAACG
>JAZGGY010000336.1:0-11041 GCA_036480675.1 bacterium
AACCAAACCCCGGTCGCGAGGCCGGGGTTTTTATTGCGATTTTACGAATAAAAACTTAGTATATAACGTTACCGGAAATAGGGAATCTCAATATAAACGGGAGGTACCTAAATGAACCGCGCTACGGTAATAACGGCGTTAGCCCTCGCGTGCGCAATAGCGGCACAGACAGCGGCGGAGGGCGAAAATAACAAGTACTTCCGCCATGTAACTCTCGACGGGAAATACGATATGGTTGGGAAGTACGAGGTGCCAGAAGAAAAAGCGACGTGGGTTAACTGCTATCGTTTTATTTACGACGAAGAAGGGCGTGTTATCGAAGTTGGGTACCTAAAAGGCGGGAACCTTGCGAAAGGTTCCTTTTTCGGGTCGAAAGTCGCCCGCGTAGTATTCAAGTACTATAAATCTAGCGAAAAATGGTTTTTTTATAACGCGGCGGGCCAGCAGGTCCCGGGCAATAAAGACGCGTTCGGGGTCGCGTTAAAGCTCGATAACGACGGGAACTGCACGGCTTTAAGGAACCTCGGCGCCGGAGGTTCCCTGATAAACGACAAGTACGGGGTCGCCGATTACCGTTGGACAATAGACGCCCAGGGCCGGTGCGTTACGGATATCCGGATAAACAGGTTAGGGCAACAAGTTGCCGACAGGATCGGCTTTTTCGAAACGCGCCGAGTTTACGACGACCAAAGTAACGTCGTCCGGGTTTCGAACCACGACCGAGAAGGAAACCTTAAGGAGGGTAAAAGCGGTATAGCGGTTAGAGAATACGAATTCGATCCCGCCGGAAATATTACCGAAATAAGGTATCTAGGTGAAGATGGAGAATTGAAACACCTTCCGGGCACGGACTTAGAGCCCGACCTCGCCGATTACTTCATAAGGAGGGAAAGGGATTTGGGGTACGCCATCGAGCGGCGCAAATATGACGAATACGGAAATATCTTAGCAACGTCATACTACGATAAGAAGGGTAACCTTGCCGAAAGGGAAGACGAAAAAGTAGCAGTAAACCGGGCTACTTACGACGACCGTGGCAACGTGGTCGAAGTCGCGTACTTCGGTAAGAAAGATAGGCCGACGAAAAATAACGAATTGGGCATCTCCGTTGTACGTTTTACTTACGACTCGCGCGGTAACGTTATCGAACAGTGCTACTACGACGAGAAGGGGAAACCCAAAGAACGTAGAGGTTTAGGGGCCGCGATTATACGTAGGGTTTTCGACGAAGCCGGGAACAACGTAGAGGAAACCTATTGCGATTGGGAAGGGGAACGTTGTTATCGGGAAGACCTTGACGGCGTAGCTATTATAAAGTTTAAATACGACGAAGTCGGAAACATAACCGAAACCGGTTATTTCGACCTTGCGGGCAAACCAACCGAAGTCCGCGGATTCGCGGCCGTACAGAAGGAATATAATATTTACGGTTATAAAACCGAGGAATGCTACGTTAACCTCAAAGGCCAGCCCGTAGGAATAGAGGACGGAGGATATGCGATAATACGCTTTAAGTACGACGAAGACCGTAATCTCTGCGAGGAAGCGTACCTTAGTCCGGATGGCCGGTATATAGCCCCCGGGCATTCGCCGGTAGCGATTACCAGATATTACTACGACGCCCGCGGGAATATGGAACAAATCTCATACTTCGACGAAAAGGAAACCCCGACGCCCGCGTTTGGTTTCGTCGTAACAATACGGGCCGAGTACGACGTTGACGGCAACCTTAAGAAAATATCCACGTACGATCGATTCAGGAATCTATTGATCGAAGAAGAAATTGAATAACTGCATTCTTATAATAACTATCTCTCCTTTAGAAATCGAAATAAAAATCCCGGCCGCGAGGCTCGGGGTTTTTGTCGACGGCTAACGCGCTAGTCTATCTTATCCTCCCCCAAACTGCTTCTCGAGCTCGGCGAACGCGCCCTCCCAATTGCGTACGAACCACTGCCGCGCCTCCTCCCATTCCGCAGTGCCGCGCCACCCGGTATGGATGAGGTGTACCTCGGTGTAGGGTTTACCGCCCGCCTCGTCCGGGACGAACGCCGCCGTTACGTGCGTCAGCGGCTCACACTCGTTCATGAAAGCCGAATATTGCTTGGGCCCTTTCCACTCGAAGGCCAGCAGCTTCCCGGGCGCGAGCGCCGTTATTCGGCAGCCTACGGTGCTGTCGAACGCCGGCTCGTCGGGGTTCCAGAATAGCTCGTACTTGCCGCCCGCGGCCCCTTATAGGCGCCCGCCTACACGTTTAACCCGAACTCGCCTGTATCGACCCATCCCATACTCAAGAGGGACCAGAAATCCAGCGCGAGCTTCTTTAAAACGTAATCGTAGGGTAACCATCCGTAGCCGCTATCGCCCCAGCCGACACCCCAGGAATTGCGGATTAGCAGGGCGCCGGTGGTCTTTTTCTTGCACTTGGTGTTCGTTATCTTCTTGGCGTCGTCGTAGCCGACGGCAACGATGGCATGTCCCCATTGCGCTTTTTCGCCCGGACAGGGATACGGAATCCCGCCTTTGACGTCCGTTTGCCCGAACGACGGGAAACCGAAGAACCCGAACATAGACGGTATACCCACGGCTAGAAAACCCTTCACCCGAGCGAGAACGATTTCCGGAGGCACGTTTTTCCCGAGGGGGTCGTGACAGAAATATCTAAGGGCTTCGAACTCGTCGGCAAGCGCGTAAATGAAAGCGGACGGTTCAACGTCGAAATCCGGTTTTTTATCAGTATACAGCCAATACTCCTCAGGCGGCGCCCCGCAATGTACCAAGGCCCCCATCGTCGTCCGCAGCCAGGCGCCGGTATCGCCGTCGACTCCCATTAAGTTTCGGGTAGCCTTATAGATGAAGAGGCGAGAGCAGTCGATATGTTTACCGAACGCCCGGCGCTCGAAGTACTCCACAACGCCCGCGGCGGCGTGCGCAGTACAAGAGCCCAGGTTTTTCTGGTCTTCGACCGGCGAACACCATTGCTTTAAATCTACTGTCCCTACGGCCGCCAGCTTTTTCGGGTCCGTCTCCGGAATACCCAGCTTTGCTATCTCATCCGCGATCTCCGGCCGGTCTTCCGTAAAGTCACGCATGTCCGCCATCGGCGGCAACCAACCGGTCCCAACTACTTCCTCGGTTTCGGGAACTAGCACAGGCTTGTAAAGCGTATACATCTTCATCCTCCGTATATTTATCCCAAGCTTTTGCGGGAGAAAAAGTTTAAAAAAGCCTTAAACATTCCTATTCGCCATCACCTCCTTTCAAGCTTATCTCCGGCCGGCCGTCGTTACATCTCGACGGTTATACTAAAAACTGTTTTCATTTCCCGGCCCGGAACCACCCACGCCAAAACGGCTGTAAAAAAAAAGACGCCGCACCTCGGCCAACAAAGGCCGACGAACGGCGTCCGTAATTTTCGCTATTCTCATTTCTCCCCTTGCTACGATTCCCTTCTAACATACTTCAATATTCTTGTCAAGTGCTTTTTTGAATTATTAATAATGTAATTTAAAAATGACAATACGCGCTTGGGCTACGGGTTGAAAAACCCCGGCCACGAGGCCGGGATAATTTCACGAGGGTAGAAGCGCCAGCTTAACTTACCCGGCTCCGAACTGCTTCCCCAGCGCCGCGAACGCCCCCTCCCAGTTCCGTACGAACCACCGCCGCGCCTCCTCCCATTCCGGCGTGCCGCGCCAACCCGTATGGACGAGGTGGACCTCGGTTCGCGGTTTTCCCTCCTCCTCGGCCGGGACGAACGCTATCGTCACGTGCGTCAGCGGCTCGCACTCGTTCATGAAATCGGAATATTGCTTCGGCCCCTTCCACTCGAAGGCCAGCAGCTTGCCGGGCGCGAGCGCCGTTATCCGGCAGCCTACGGTACTGTCGAACTCGGGCTCCGCCGGGTTCCAGAAGAGCTCGTACTTGCCGCCCACCGCCGGCTCGACGTCGGCCTTGACCGCGAGCCACTTTTCCAGCTCACCGTTTACCGTGAACATCTCGAACGCCCGCGCGGCGTCGCACGGCAATTTAACGGCCTGGTAAATTATCTTGTCCATCGGCTCTCCTCTCTCGACGTCGTCCTTAATCGTTACTCGTTCTCTAAGCCATATACCTGCCGCGGCGCGAGGTACTCGGGAAATCTGTCGATCAGCGCTTTACGTGCGAGGAAGCACAGGTGACACTCGTCGACGTACTCGCCGCGGAGGTCGAGGTCGTACGCGCGGACGACCTCCGCCGGGCCGCCGCGCAACAGCGGCCCGCAGATCGGGTGCGCGTCCGCGTCGTATCCTTCCACCAATCGCGATAGCGGCGTCTCCCACATATTGCCCATACTCAGGCCCTGGCACACGTGCACGTGGCCGAAGGCGTCGAGGTGGACGCGGCCGGGGTCTCGCAGCTCCTCGCGGGTACACTCGTCGAACTCCTCCCACGGCTTTGTCGGTAACCCCTCCACCAACTTCTCGACGGCGCGACCCCGCATCACCGCTCCCCCTTTTATCACCGGCTCGCCCTTTTCGACGCCGAACTCGACCGTCGGCTCGTCGATGCAAATCGCGCCCGAGGATACGCCGAGCTCGGCCGCGGCGCGGGAGGCAACCTTGGCCGGCGTCTCTTCTTCGTCGCCGTGGTGGTAGGCGTCGTCGCTCACGGAGAGGTCGTCCGTCCCGGCCTCCCGGAGGGGGCCCAGCCAAAGCGCGGCATCTTCCGCGGCCGTCGCCCAGTAGCAGTTGGTTACGATCCCGGCCTTGAAGCCGCGCGCCCGCGCCATTTTAATCCCCTCCACCATCAACGGGTAGTAGAGGAACGGCTCGCCACCCTCGTAATAGATAAACCCGATCGTGCCGAGTTCTTGGGCCTCGTCGAGGACCGCGCGAAGTTGCTCGAGCGTAAACGTCCCCTCGGCGTGCGAGCCGCAGTACAGGAAGCAGTGGTCGCATTCGAAGTTGCACGCGTACGTCAGAAGGAAATGTAATCCCTTGAGCATAGCCGTATCCCTTTCGCCGTTACAACTCTTTCGAGTCCGGCGCGGCCCCTTTCAACCGCTTCCCCATGCTCACGCGCTCCTCCACCGCGTAGCCCAGCTTTTCGTAAAAAGCGACGGTTTCCCTATTGGAGGCGCGTACCTGAAGGTTGAGTTTGGGGCAGCCCATAGCCACCAGCTCCTCCTCCACCCGCTTCATGAGCGCGGCGCCGATGCCCCGGCGCCGGCGGCTCGGCTTGACGGCGACGTAGTGCACCCAGCCGCGGTGGCCGTCGTACCCCGCCAAGGCCGTGCCGACGACAACGTCTCCCTCGACCGCGACGAAGAATAGCTCCCGCTGGACCGCGAGCTTGCGGCGGATGTCCTCTTCGGGGACGTTATGCGCCGGCGCGTCGGCGAAGACTTCGCGCCACAGCGCCGCGACGGCGGCCTCGTCATTTTCCTCGTACGCCCTAATCTCGACCATCTTCCGCCTAAGGATGGATGTTTGCCCTGCCCGCGTTCGAATTACCCGGCTCTAGCCGTCGATTTTGAACCTGAGCAGCGCACCGATGTGGCCGCCCTGGGCCAGCGCGCCGCCCTCCTCCTGGACGAAGTTCACGTGGGCCCCGGTCGTCTCGGCGAGGCTAGCCAGCTTCTCGATGACCTCGGGCGCGGCGGCCGCCGTTTCGTAAAAACCTTTACCGATAACCAATGTGTCTACCGCGCCCATTTGCAGCGCGCGCTCGGCCGCGGCGGCGCCGGCGACCGCCAGGCCGCCCCGCCGGAGCTCGCCGGCGTAACGCCCGAGCAACCTGGCGCCCTCGTCCCGCTCCGCCTCCTCGAGCAAGGGCCTGATCTTCGCCAGCAGCTCGTCGTCGCTCGCGTCCAAGTCCCAGCGGACCGTACCTATTACTTTCCCCCGCCACGCGGGCGACAGCTCTTCCTCCACCGCGGCCACCATCCGGTCGCGGCCTGCGAGCAAAACGCGGCTTACGTCGCCCTCCGCGAAAACCTGCTCGGCCCGCTTCGCCACCTCCCCGGAGAAACGTTTGACCTCCTTGTCGCGGCGCCGCTGGTACCGCATCTGCGACCAGCCGCCCACCTTGGAGAGGTGGTGGATATTCTCGCGCAGCGAGTCCTCCTCCTCCGCGACGCGGCCCGCCGCGATATAGATCTTCGCGCCGGCCGCATCCACCGTAATGACGCCCACCGGCTGGTACTCGTCGAGTTGCAGCGCCAGCGGCGCGATGACCGCCTCGTCGTCGACGGCGAGCAGCGGCGCCGGCGGCATAACCAGCTCGACGCCCCGCACGAAGTCGGCGCCCAGGTCGGCGAAGAAGGCCAACCCCGGGCCGGCGTAACCCTTGGCTTTCTTCTCGTCAACGTAATCGGATAAAAACGACAGCGAGCCTTCGAAATAATCCCGCTCCCCGGCGTCCAGGAACGGCAGCAGGCGTGCGGCTTCCTTGGCGATAAAATCCGTCGCGGCGTCCCACCCGTCGGCGAGCGCCAGATACGCCGACAGGACCGTCCGGTCCGTCTGGGCCAGGCGCGCGAGCTCGTGCAGCACGTCTTCGGTCAATCTCATATCGAACCTCCGAGCGTGAAGTTATTCGAGCAGATCGAGGACCTCTTGCAGCGCCGCCACCCTGATCCCGTCCCACTCCTCGGCGTCGCGGCGGAAGGCGTCGTCGCCCGCGTCCCCCGGTACGCGGATGAGGACCGCGTCCATACCGACCGCCGTGGCACCGCTCAACTCGCGGCTGCCGCCGTCCCCCACGAACAGGCACGCCGCCGGTTCGACGCCCAAACGCTCGCACGCCAGCTCGTAGACGCAGGGGTCCGGCTTCTTCATACCCACCGCGGCCGACAGGACCGCCTCGTGCACCAACGGCGCGAGCGGCGTCTGGGGCCATGCCGCGACGACCTCCTCCGAGCAATCGCTGATGACGCCGACCTTGAAGCCTCGCTCCCGCAGCGCCGCGAGCGTCGCCGCGGCGTCGTCGCGGGGAACGAGGGCCCCCCGCACGAAGTCGACGCGCATCTCGACGGCCCTCTCGAGCTGCGCCGGCGTAACGTCCACGCCCAGCTCGCGGCAAAGCGCCCTCAGCTGCTCCGCCACCGGGACCCGGCCCAGCGCGCGGTCGTCGGCCTTCTCGTCCCATCGGCTCGTAAAGGCCGCCGGCGACACGCCGAGGACGGCGCACAAATCGTTTAAAAATACCCGGTACTCCTCGAGCGAGAATATGTCGACCAGCGTCCCGAAGAGGTCGAATATCACGGCGTCGTATTTCAAAGGTTTCCGTTCCATTTCCATTAGAAGACGTCGAGGTCGCGGCCCGAGACGACCTCGCCGCCGTACGACTCTTTTATCTCGGTCACCAGCTCGTCGTACGAAACTCCCCACAGGAGTTGATGGTACAGGACCAATAATTTCGGCTCGGCCCGAGAGGCGAGCGCGGCGAGTTCGCGGGAGGAGGTGTGGACCGCGGCGTGGTACTCCTGCCACGCCGGCGGCAGCGTTTCGAACCCGGCCGCCGAGTAAACTTCGTGCACCAGGATATCACACCCGCGGCTCTTCTCGACGATAACCTTCGTGGGCGCCGTGTCGCTGGATATGACGACCGCGCGGTCGGCCGCTTGGAACTTGTACCCGTACGCGTCCCAGGAGCCGTGGTCGACGGCGAACGCCTCCACGGCGACGTCGTCGTCCCGGTAAACGACGCCCGGCGCGACGTCGTGCGCCTCCACCCGCCAGCCGGTTTCGTTGGCCGGCTCGAGGCCGCCGAGGCGCTCTTTAATATCCGCCTCGTACGCAGCCAGGACGCGCTCCGTCATGGCCTGCAGGCCCGGAGGGCCGTACACTTCCAGCGGCTCCTCGCGTTCCAGCGTCCAGGGCGTTAATATCAAGTCCGGGTAGCCCGCCGTATGGTCCGAGTGGAGATGCGTAAGGAAAGCCCGCGTGAGCCTCTTCGGGTCGAGGCCGGCGGCGACGGCGCGACGGACGACGCCCGGGCCGAAGTCGACGACGTACGGCTGCTCGCCCACGACCACCGCCGCCGCCGGCCCGGAACGGCTCGGCTCCGCGTTGGGCGTGCCGGTGCCGAGGAGTATTAATCTCGTCAATCGCTTATCGCCTTTTTCTTCGGTCATAACGTCGCTCCTGCCCCGTTGAGCCTTAATACCGGCCGGGAGGATTAACGCTCGCCGCCGGCCAACGCGACGGTCAGGGGCTCCACGAATCGGCGATCTCGATTCCTCGCCGGATTACGTCTATTCCCGCGAGGAGCGCGCGCCGCCCGGCGTCGTGGTCGCCGTACCGGGATAAGAAGTAATCCCAACCGGATAAATAGAACTGAGTATAACGGTCCGCAAACTCGCTTTCGCCGAGGTCTTCCAGAAGGGCGACGACCCTCGTCCGGTTAGCGGTCCACACCTCCGCGAACGGGGCCCCCAAAAGGTGCAGCGCCCGCGGCCCGGTCGGCGAGACGCGCCACACGATTCCGCGCAGCGCCTCCCGAAGGTACTTCGCCGGCTTATCGACGGCGTGCATCGGAAACCGCGTTAAGTACTCCGCCTGGCCCGACAATCGTTTGGCGTCGAGGGCGCGGACTCTGTCGGCCTCGAGCGGCGCGCCTTCCGGGTAGTCTCGGCCGTGTAGCACCGTTATCGCCTCGGCCGGCGTCTGTACGAAATCGGCGTCGTTCAAAAGCGAATTGAGGACCAAGAGCTGCGGCCGCGGCACGTGCAGGGGTCGGGGCACCTTCGCGAGATACGCCGCCTCGACCGCGGCCTGGAACTCGAGCGCCTGCTCCGGCGAGCCGAGGTACTTGGCCGCACCCTCGTCGTCGTCGAAAAGGACGTGAACGTCGACGTCGCTCAGCTCCGGGACGTAGTCGAGGGGCGAGTCCCACTCCTTCTGGGCGGACCCTTTAAAATACATGCCGGCGAGCTCCGATTCCGGGACCTTCCGCAACAACGCGTCGACGTACGCGCCCACCATGCACTCGACTTCCCGCCGGAGGGCGGCAGCGTCGGGGTAACGCTTGTCCCATGTGATATTCATATCACGTCGTACTGCAGCGGCCGAAGAGCGAGGCCGCGGCCAACGCCGCGACGTTCGTCGGCGCCTGGAATAACCACGTGTAGTAAATATTGGCGAACGAGGTCAAATATCCCTGCGTGACGTAGTGCAGCGGCGCGAAGAGCGCCGGGAGCCAGGCCAACGCCAAGACGTACGTCCACACGTACCCCGATAGGCCCCGGAGCCGGAACCACTCGCCGCCGAGGCGGCGCGCCGCAACGTACCACAGCGCGAACCCGCCGACCGAAATTAAAACGGCGACCGGCACCTGAACGGCGAGCTGATACGCCACGCCCGAAATTTTATAAAGCGCGAAGCCGACGAGGACCGCGGCGACGTTTATCGCCGCCAAAGCTAAGCCGTGAAGGAGGGAAGCCGCAAACCTCATTTCGTCTCGGCGGCGTCCCCGTCTCCTCGCTTCTTAGGTCTAATAAAAAAGATGTGGAGCGTAACGCCAACCGCGACGGCTATCAGAATGACGCGGACGAAGAGGTTGGAAACGGCGAACGCCGCCGATGATAATATAACCACCCACAAAAGGGCGACCGAAAAGATTTTGACCTTGGCCGGGACACCCCTCCCCTCGCGGTAGTCGCGCACGTAGGCGCCGAACCATCGGTTGCCCAACAGCCACCGGTAGAAGCGCTCCGAACTGCGCGCGAAGCAGGCCGCGGCGAGCAAAAGGAAGGGCGTCGTGGGCAGCAGCGGCACGAGGACCCCCACGACGCCGAGGCCGACAAAGAGGAACCCTGCGGCGACTAGCAACCATCTAAACCATCTGCGGGATGAGAGTTCCACTACACGTTACGGCCCCGCCGCGTTCAATGGCGGTAGAAGCCGCCCAGCTGTATGCCAAACTCGCGCGCCAGCTCCCGGAACTCCCCCTCGACTTCGTCCCAATACTCCGCCGAACGGGCCTTCCCGCGGAACGCCGGGAACCGGTGCGGGAAGGATTTTCTGAACGCCGCGGCCAGCCGCGGCCAATCCGCGGCGCGCACGTTCAAGGTCTCGGCGCTTATACCGCCGGTCAAGCCCCGGACGGCTTCGAACACGGCCCGCAAGTCAGTAAGCCCCGGCAGTATCGGCGACACGAAGACGCGCGTGGCGACGCCGCTCTCGTACAGCTTCCTCAGCGCGGCCAGGCGCCGGACCGGGGAGGCCGCGCCGGGCTCCAGCGCCGCAGCTACCTCCTCGTCGACGCCGGTTATGCTGAAGTCCACGGTGCACCGCTCGAATTCGGCGAGGATGTCGACGTCGCGCACTACCAGGTCCGACTTCGTAAGGACGGTGACGTCGAAGGCCGAGGCCGCGAGTTCGCGCAGGATCCCCCGGGTGAGCTCGTATTTACGCTCGAGCGGCTGGTAAGGGTCCGTCACGCTGCCCGCGAGTACGTGACCCTGCGGATTCCGCATCGAAGCCAGACGCTTGTGGAGCAGCGGCACGGCGTTGACCTTGACGTCGACGAACTCGCCCCACGGCTCCTCGTGGCCGGTGAACCTCTTCATAAAACGGGCGTAGCAATACCGACACGCGTGCGCGCAGCCGACGTACGGGTTGATGCAGAAATCCACGCCCGAGATGTTGCTCTTCGTCAGTATCGACTTCGCGCGGATCTCCCGAACCTGTATCGCCGCCGCCGTCACTTTTTGCGGCTTATCGTCAACGTAGTTTCGAAGTCGGTATCGATTCGCTCGACGGCCGTAAGGCCCGCGGCCTCCATCCACCCGCGTATCTCGGCCTCGGTATAGGTATCGCCGGCCTCGGTGTTGACAAGCATGTTAAGCGCGAAGATGACCGGCTGCGGCGGCCCGGCGCGCCCCTCGTCGACGACGAAGTCCTGAACGACGAGGCGGCCTCCCGCGTTCAGCGACGCCGCGCCGTTCGCGATTAGCGCCTCGTTCTCGGCGGGCGAGTTACTATGTAGTAGGTGCGACATAAAAACCAAATCATAGCCGCGCGGCAGCTCGTCCTCGTTGGCGTCCCCCTCGACG
>JAZGGY010000337.1:0-15050 GCA_036480675.1 bacterium
GCCGAGGCGCGACGCCGCTGGCAGCGGGCCCGGGGCAAAGGAGGCTTCCGGCGGATCGACTGGGACACGGCGTTGGAGCTCGCCGCCGCGGCCCAGATCTACACCATTAAGAAGTACGGCCCCGACCGGATCGCCGGCTTCTCGCCGATCCCGGCTATGTCGATGATCAGCTACGCCGGCGGCGCCCGGATGTTCCAGCTGATGGGAGGCGTGTCGCTCTCGTTCTACGACTGGTACTGCGACCTGCCCTCCGCCTCCCCCGAGACCTGGGGCGAACAGACGGACGTCAACGAGTCCGCCGACTGGTACAACGCCAAGCTGCTCGCGGTCACGGGGTCGAATCTCAGCATGACGCGGACCCCCGACGCCCACTTCGCGGTCGAGGCCCGGCACAACGGCGCCAAGATGTGGGTTTTCGCGCCGGACTTCAACCAGGTGGCGAAGTACGCCGACGAGTGGGTGGCTATCAACGCCGGCCAGGACGGCGCCTGGTGGATGGCGGTCAACCACGTCCTCCTCAAGGAGTTCCACCACGAGCGGAAGGTCGACTATTTTCTCGACTACGCCCGACGCTATACCGACTCGCCCTATCTCGTCGAGATCGAGGAACGGGACGGCCGCTTCCGCGCGGGGCAGCTGCTGCGGGCCGGCCGGCTGGAGGAGTTTAAAGACGCCGAGAACGGCGAGTGGAAGTTCCTGATGTGGGACGAGGACGAGGGGCGGCCCAAGATGCCCATGGGGGGCGTCGGTTTCCGCTGGGGGACCGAGAAGGGGAAGTGGAACCTCCTCTTGAAAGACGGCGTCGACGGCAGCGAGATCAAACCGGCGCTCACGTTCTTGGAGGGCTGCGACGACGTGGTGCAGGTAACCTTCGACGACTTCGGCACAGGCCAAACCGTCGCGCGCGGCGTCCCGGTCAAAAAGGTGACCACCGCCGACGGCCGCGCCGTCGCCGTGGCCACGGTCTACGACCTCTTGATGGCGCAGTACGGCGTCGGGCGCGGCCTCCCGGGCGCCTACCCCGAGAGCTACGACGACGACGCGCCTTTCACGCCGGCCTGGGCCGAGAAGTACACCGGCCTCGGCCGGGAGGTTTTAATTCGCTTCGCGCGCGAGTGGGGCGACACGGCCGAGCGGACGCGCGGCAAATGTACCGTCATCATCGGCGCCGGGATCAACCACTGGTATCACTCCAACCTGACCTACCGCGCCGCGATCCAGGCGCTGATCCTGTGCGGGTGCGTGGGCGTCAACGGCGGCGGCCTGGCCCACTACGTCGGCCAGGAGAAACTGGCCCCGGCCGAGTCGTGGGCCGCGATAGCGCTGGCCAAGGACTGGTGCGGCCCCGCGCGGCTGCAGAACACCCCCGGCTGGCACTACGTCCACACCGACCAGTGGCGTTACGAGAGGGCGTTCACCGACTACCACACCGTGCCCTCCGACCAGGGGCCGGACTCGCTGGCGCGCGGCCACACGATCGACATGCAGGTCCGCGCCGTACGGAACGGCTGGTTGCCCTTCTTCCCGCAGTTCAACAAAAGCCCGCTCGAGGTCGTGAAAGACGCGGAAGCCGCGGGCGCCGAGACGGAGGAGGAGATCGTCGCTTACGTCGTCCGGCAGCTCAAGGAGGGGGAGTTAAAGTTCGCGGTGGAGGACCCCGACGCCCCGGAGAATTGGCCCCGCCTTTGGTTCATCTGGCGCGGCAACGCGCTGATGTCCAGTGCCAAGGGGCATGAATACTTCCTGAAGCACTACCTGGGGACGCACCACAACGCGATCGCGGAGGAGGTGGCCGAGGATACCGTCAACGAGGTCACGTGGCTCGAGGAGGCGCCGACGGGGAAGATGGACCTCGTCGTCGACCTCAACTTCCGGATGGATACGACCGCGCTCTACTCGGACCTAGTCCTGCCCGCGGCGACCTGGTACGAGAAGGCGGACCTGAACTCGACCGACATGCACAGTTTCATCCACCCGCTGGCGGCCGCGGTTCCCGCGTGCTGGGAGGCGCGCAGCGACTGGCAGATATTCCGCGCGTTGGCGAAGAAATTCTCGGAGCTGGCGGAGCGGCACTTCCCCGAGCCGGTCCGCGACCTCGTTGCGGTGCCGCTGCTTCACGATACGCCCGCGGAGATCGCGCAGCCTTCGCTTCAGGATTGGACGCGGGGTGAGGTCGAGGCGATCCCCGGGAAGACGATGCCCGGGTTCAAAGTGGTCACGCGCGATTACAAAAACCTCTACAACCGCTTCCGGTCGTTCGGGCCGTTGGTGCGGGCCCACGGCCTCGGCGCCCACGGCACCTCCTACCGCGTGGAAGAGGAGTACGACGAGGCGTGCGAGACGCTGCCTACCGTCTCGGGGGGAGATAAGGTGTACCCCTCGCTGGAGGAGGACCAACACGTCTGCGACCTCATCCTGCGTTTCGCGACGGTGACCAACGGCGAGCTGGCGTACCGTTCCTACCGGAACATGGAGGAGAAGACCGGCGTGCCGCTCGCGCACCTCGCCGAAAAGGAGCGGAGCGTCCGCGTCTCGTATAAAGAATTGTTGGCGCGGCCGCAGCGCTTCGTCAACAGCCCGATGTGGTCTGGCCTGATCAACGACGGCCGCGCCTACGCGCCCTACACGTATCAGGTGGAGGCCCTCGTGCCGTGGCGCACGCTGACCGGCCGGCAGCACCTCTACCTGGACCACCCGCTCTATTTACAATTCGGCGAAAACCTGCCCACCTACAAACCCAAGCCGCTGCCGACGGAATACGCCGATATCCGCTTCGACGACGACGGGGGGCCGGCGTTGATGCTCAACTACCTGACGCCCCACGGCAAATGGCAGATCCACTCCACCTTCAGCGACAACCACCGCATGTTGACGCTCTCGCGGGGAGGCGACCCGTTCTGGATGAACGACCGGGACGCCGCCCAGCTGGGGATCGCCGACAACGACTACGTGGAGGTCTACAACGACCACGGCGTCGTCGTCGCGCGGGCGGCGGTGACGGCGCGCCTCCCGCGGGGGATCTGCATGATCTACCATTCGCCCGAGCGGACGTACGCCGTACCGCGGTCGCCCCGGCGGGGGTTCCGCCGCGCGGGCGGCCACAACAGCCTGGTCCGTACGCGGCTCAAGCCCAACCTGATGGCCGGCGGGTACGGCCAGTTCACGTACTTCTTTAATTACTGGGGCCCGACGGGCTGCAACCGGGACACCCACGTCCTGGTGCGGAAGTTGCCCGAGCTGAAGTGGTGACGAAAGGAACGTAGCGATGGACGTGCGCGCCCAGATGTCGATGGTGTTCCACCTCGACAAGTGTCTCGGCTGCCATACGTGCAGCGTCGCCTGCAAGAACCTCTGGACCGACCGCCGGGGCGCCGAGTACATGTGGTGGAACAACGTGGAGACCAAGCCCGGCACGGGATATCCCACCCGGTGGGAGGACCAGCGCCAGTACCGTGGCGGGTGGAAGAAGGGGCGGGGCGGCCTGCGGCTCCGGTCCGCCGGCCGGGCGCGCCTCTTCCCCAATATCTTCCACCAGCCCCACCTCCCCTCGCTCGACGATTATTACGAACCCTGGACCTACGACTACGGAGAGCTGTTCAACGCGCCGGAGGGGCCGGACCAACCGGTCGCCCGGCCGATCTCGATGGTGACGGGGGAGTACATGGAGGTGGAGGCCGGGCCGAACTGGGACGACGACCTGGGCGGTTCGCCGGTATACGCGGAGAACGACCCGAATTTAGAGAGCCTCTCGGCCGAGCAACGCGCCCAGCTGTTCCAGGTCGAGCGGCTGGTATTCTTCTACCTGCCGCGGATCTGCAACCACTGCCTCAACCCGGCCTGCGTCGCGGCTTGCCCCTCCGGCGCCGTCTACAAACGGGGCGAGGACGGCGTCGTCCTGGTGGACCAACGGCGGTGCCGCGCGTGGCGGGCCTGCGTCGGGGCGTGTCCCTACAAGAAGACGTACTACAACTGGGAGGCGGGGAAGTCCGAGAAGTGCATTCTCTGCTACCCGCGGCTCGAGACGGGTCAGGCGCCGGCCTGCTTTCACGCCTGCGTCGGCCGGATCCGCTACTTCGGCGTTCTACTCTACGACGCGGACCGGATCGTGGAGGTCGCCTCCGCGCCCCCCGAGAAGCTCGTGGAGGCGCAACGGTCGCTGATTCTGGACCCGCACGACCCGGCGGTGGAGGAGGCGGCGCGGGAGGCCGGCGTCTCGACGGCCGGGCTCGAGGCCGCGCGCCGCTCGCCCGTGTACCGCTTCGTCAGCGAGTGGAAGCTCGCTCTGCCGGCGCACCCGGAGTTCCGAACGGTACCGATGCTCTTCTACGTCCCGCCGCTGTCGCCGGTTATCGGCCGCCGCGACGGCGAAACGATCCACCACACGAGCGACGATTTCTTCTGCGACGTAGACGAGGCGCGCGTCCCGCTCCAGTTCTTCGCCCGGCTGTTCGGGGGAGGCGAGGAGGGCTGGGTCCGCTACGCGTTGCGGAAGCAGAAGGCCGTCCGCTGGTACCGGCGCGCGTTGACCGTGGGGGACGTGGAACTCGCGGCGGCGCGGCGGAGGCTCCGGGAGGCCGGGTGCTCGGAGGAGGAGGCGGAGGCGATCTACCGCCTCACCGCGCTCCCCACGGCCGAGGACCGGTTCGTTATCCCGCCGGCCGCGCGCGAGACGGCGATCGAGAGTCTGGAGGACCCGCAGCGGCGCAAGCAGGAGACGGGCTTCGGCTTCATGGAGAAACCGAAGCGCGGCCCGTAATGAAGACGACGGAACCGTACGAGGTTTTAGCCGAGATCCTCCGTTACCCCGGGGAGGACTTCCCCTCCCGCCTGGCGCGTTGCCGGGAGACGCTGGGGCCCGAGGGGGAGGCGGCCGCGGCGCTGGCGACGTTCGCGGACTGCCTCGCCCCGCTTTCGGCGGCGGAGCGCGAGGAGCTCTATATCCGCGCGTTCGACATGAACCCCGCCGGCGCGCTGGAGATAGGGTGGCACCTCTTCGGCGAGACCTACGATCGCGGCGCGTTTTTAGTAAAAATGCGGGAGGCCCTGCGCCGGTACGGTCTGCCGGAGTCGAGCGAGCTCCCGGACCACCTGATACACGTGCTCCCGATCCTGGGGCGGATGGAGAAGGCCGCCGCCGACTCGTTTGCCGACGCCTGCGTTCTGCCGGCGTTGGAGAAGATCGTGGCCGCGCTCGAAAAAAAGAGCAACCCGTACGAATACGCGCTGGGGGCCGTAAGGTCCTTCGTGAAGTCCCGACACGAAGGCTTCGCGGAAGGGCTTGCGAATGGATAATTGGGCGCATTACCTCGATACGTTCCTTTTCGCGATCGTGCCGTACGTGGCGGCGTTCGCGTTCGTGCTGGGGGCGATCTTCCGCTACGTCGTACGGCCCTACTCCGTCTCGAGCCTGTCTTCCCAGTTTCTGGAGAACCGGCAGCACTTCTGGGCGCTGGTACCGTTCCATTACGCGATTATAATCCTGCTGGGGGGGCACGTGATCGGCTTCCTGGTCCCGCGGCACGTCCTGGCCTGGAACAACCACCCCGTGCGCTTGTACGTCCTGGAGGTCACGGCGTTAATCTTCGGCCTACTCGCGCTGTTCGGGTTGCTGAGCGCGATCGTGCGGCGTCTCGCGAATCGCCGCGTGCGCGTGGTCACGACCTTCTCGGACTGGGTTCTGCTCCTGCTGCTCCTGGGCCAGGTCGGCGCCGGCGTGTACGTCGCCGTCTTCCATCCGTGGGGGTCGTCGTGGTTCGCGGCGACGGCGGTGCCCTACCTCCGGTCGCTCGTAACGTTCGACCCGGACATCCGGTACGTCGTCGAGTTGCCTTTTATGGCCAAGCTCCACGTTCTAAACGCTTTCGTGCTCTTGGGGGTTACGCCGTTCACGCGGCTCATTCATATGTGGGTCGCGCCGTTCCCGTACTTGTGGCGGAGGCCGCAGGTGGTCCGCTGGTATAGGCGGCGGCAAGCCGCCGCGGTTCCACCGTCCGCCAAGGGGGCCGATCGATGAAAGAACTCAAAGGAACGCCGGTCCAGGGGTTATTCGGCGCGACGCTCGGATTTTTCGTCGGCTTCGCCGCGGTCTCGTTGTTCGGGCCGACGGCGGGCAAGTTCGAGAACGTAATGGCCCTGAGCCCGGTCATGGTGGGCCTGCTGGTCGCGATGCCCTCGCTCTCCGGCTCGTTGTTGCGGATCCCGTTCTCGGCCTGGGTCGATACCACCGGGGGCCGCAAGCCTTTCCTCGTCTTGCTGGCCCTTTCGATCGTAGGCATGCTCGGCTTGTCGCTGGTCGTATACTTCCTGTACCCGGAGGGGCTAACGCCGGGGCTGTACCCGTTGCTTCTGGTGCTGGGGTTGCTGAGCGGCTGCGGCATCGCCACCTTCTCGGTGGGGATCAGCCAGGTATCGTACTGGTATCCCCAGTCGAGGCAGGGCATGGCGCTGGGGACCTACGCCGGTATCGGCAACATCGCGCCGGGGCTGTTCTCGTTCCTGCTGCCGCTCGCGCTGCGTTCGTTCGGCCTGGCCGGGTCGTATATGGCGTGGCTGATCTTCCTCGTGGGGGGGACGGCGCTGTACGGTCTCGTGGGCCGCAACGCCTGGTTCTTCCAGCTCTTGCGCACGGGCAAGTCGGCGGAGGAGGCCAAGACGATCGCGCGGGAGCGCGGCCAGGAGCTGTTCCCCTCCGGCACCATGTCGACGAGCCTTAAAGTGTCGGCGCGGATCTGGAAGACCTGGGCGCTGGTAGGCGTCTACTTCACGACGTTCGGCGGTTTCATCGCGCTGACGGCGTGGCTGCCGACGTACTGGACGAAGTTCTTCGGCGTAACCGCCGTGACGGCCGGGCTGCTGACCGCGACGTACTCGGTTCTGGCGTCGGTGATCCGCGTCGTCGGAGGCGTGGTGTCCGACAAGCTGGGCGGCGAGCGGACCGGGCTCCTGGCGCTCTCGACGATGCTCGGCGGCGCGACGCTGATGACTTTCTCCAACGTCTTCGGGCTTTCGGTCCTGGGCGAGGTCCTGCTGGCGCTGGGGATGGGGGTCGCCAACGCCGCGGTCTTCAAGCTCGTGCCCCAGGAGGTGCCGGAGGCGGTGGGAGGCGCGGCGGGATGGGTCGGCGGCCTGGGCGCCTTCGGCGGCTTCGCGATCCCGCCGTTGATGGGCGTCTTCGTCCGGTCGATGGGCGCGCCCGGTTACGCGACCGGTTTCGCGGTATTCATCACGCTCGCGGCGGCGTCGCTCATTTTAATGTGGTCGTTGAAACGTTCCCGGGTCTCGCGAAACGCCGCGGCGTAACGTAAATCTCGTTTAATTCCGTGGTAAGTAGAGTCGTAACGGTCGTTCTGGCGGTAGGGCTGTTCTTCAGCCTGCTGATCCTGGCGGTGGGCCTGGCGGACCTTCGGATCCCGGATGACCAGCAGGGTTACGAGCCGGCGCAACCGATCGCCTTTTCCCACAGGTTGCACGCCGGCGAGCTGGATATCGGGTGCCTGTTTTGTCACGCCGGCGACGAGAAGAGCCGGTACGCCGGCTTCCCCGCGGCGAGCACGTGCATGTACTGCCATGCCGACGTGAGCGCGACCTTCGGCGCCGTCCGCGCGGAGGCCGAGGCCGCGGAGGCCGAGGGCCGGGCGGTCCGACGGATCGTCTCGACCGAGCTGGAGACGCTGTACGAGGCGCTCGCGTTGGACGAGAATATGGAACGCGACCCGGCCAAAACGCTCACGCCGATCGCGTGGGTGAAGGTTCACGACCTGCCCGATTACACTTACTTCGACCACCGCGCCCACGCGAGCGCCGGCGTCACCTGCGCCGCCTGCCACGGGCCGATAGAGACGATGGAGCGCGTGCGCCAGGAGGAGAGCCTTTCCATGGGCTGGTGTGTCAACTGCCACCGCGACGGCTACCAGGCCGAAGAAAACGGTAAGAGCGCGTACGCCTCGGTCGATTGCGCGACCTGTCATTTCTGAACCGGGGCGAGACCGATGTCCGAACGCAAACCCAAAGATTACGGGAAAACCCGCGGCGTACGCGGAGCCGGGGAAGTACCGGCGGAGCCCGAGGGCGCCTCGCCCGAGGAGGGCCGGGGCGTCAGCCGTCGCGAGTTCCTGGCGGCGGCGGGGTTTACCCTGGCCGGCGCGGTCGTCGCCGGATGCGCCCGGGCGCCGGTCGAAAAGGCGATCCCGTACCTGGTCCAACCGGAGCATATCGTCCCCGGCCGCGCGTACCACTACGCCTCCACGTGCGGCGGGTGCGCCTCGAGCTGCGGCGTCGTCGTAAAGAACCGCGACGGCCGGCCGATCAAGGTGGAAGGGAACGCGGAACATCCGCTGTCGCGCGGCGGCCTGTGCGCCGTGGGCCAGGCCACCGTACTCGGCCTGTACGACAGTCACCGTCTCGCCTCGCCGCTCGCGGGAGGCCGGGAGACGACGTGGGCCGCGGTCGACCGTGCGGTCGGCGAGCGCCTCGCCGCGATCCGGGCGGAAGGCGGCGCCGTCCGTTTCCTCTCCGGAACCGAGGCGAGCCCGACGGCGCGCGCCGAGATCGAACGCTTCCTCGCCGGTTTCGCCTCCGGTCGCCACGTCGAGTACGACACCCTGTCTTCCGCGGCGATCCTCGACGCCCACGAACGGACGCACGGCGCGCGCCTCCTACCGCGCTACCACTTGGATCGGTCCGAGGTAATCGTCGGCGTCGACGCGGATTTCCTCGGGACGTGGATCTCGCCGGTGGAGTATACCGCCGGGTACCGCGCGGGCCGGACGCTGGAGGGCCGGCCGCCGCGCCTCTCCTATCACGTCCAGTTCGAATCCCGCATGTCCTTGACGGGCAGCAACGCCGACGTCCGGTACGCCGTACGCCCCGGCGACCTCGGCGTCGTAATGGACGGCCTGGCGCGCCGGCTCGCCGCCCGGGCGGGGGTGGTCGTTCCCGGGGAGGGGGGCGGGGCCGAACCGTTCCCGGCCGAGACGCTGGACCGTTTGGCCGAGCGCCTATGGCGCGCCCGCGGCCGGAGCCTCGTCCTGTGCGGCAGCCAGGAGATACAAACGCAGCTGAGGTGCAACTTCGTTAACCACCTCCTGGGCAACTACGGCGCGACGTTGGAGGTGGCGCGGCCCTCCTTCCAGCGGCGGGGCAGCGACCGCGCGCTGGAGGAGCTGCAGCGGGAGCTGAACCGGGGGGAGGTGGCGGCGTTGTTCGTTAGGGACGTTGACCCCGTGTACGACCTGCCGGACGGCGAGACGTGGGCGCGGGCGATGAAGGAAGTTGCGCTCACGGTCAGCTTCGCCGCGAGCGTGGACGAGACCGCCTCCGTCTCCGCGTACGTTTGCCCCGACCACCATTACCTCGAGGCCTGGCGGGACGCCGAGCCGGCGGCCGGCGTGTTCGGCCTTACGCAGCCGGCCCTCAGCCCCCTCGGCGGGACGCGCGCGATGATCGAGAGCCTGGCCGTTTGGCGGGGCGAGGCGAAGGCCGCGTACGATCTGATCCGCGAACATTGGGAAGCCCGCGTCTACCCGCTCGCCGTCCCGGAGCGGACGTTCCGAACTTTCTGGGAGCGGGCCGTCCACGACGGATACGTCGAGGTGGCGACGGAGGCCGTGGCGGGAGGCGAGTTTGACATGTCCGCGGTGCGGCCCGGGTACGAGGCCCCCGCTGCGGCGGAGGGGGCGTTCGCGCTGGTGCTGTATCCCAAGGTTGCGATCGTCGACGGCCACCACGCCTCCAACCCCTGGCTCCAGGAACTCCCGGACCCGGTTACCAAGGCGGTATGGGACAACTACGCGTGCCTCTCGCCCCGGGCCGCGGCCGCGCAAGGCCTCGCGGAGGGCGACGTCGTGCGGGTGGAGGCCCCGGGCGGGACCACGGCGGAGTTTCCCGTCCTGGTCCAACCGGGGCAACACGACGGCGTCGTGGCGGTGGCGCTGGGGTACGGCCGCCGCGAGACGCGCCGCTTCGCCGGGATCGGGCCGCGGTGGCTGGAAGGCCGTCCGACCGTGGAGGAGGGGGGCGTCGTCGGAACGAGGGCCGCGCCGTTCCTGGCCTGGGAGAACGGGACGCGGCGTTACCTCCGCGAGGGCGTAAAGGTCGTGAAGACCGGAAAGCGACACGATCTCGCCATTACGCAGGGCCATCATTCGCTCTCCGTCCCGCCGGAGCTGGCGACGCCGGGCGCCGAGACGCGGCCGATCGTCCAGGAGACGACGCTGCCGGCGTTTGTCGGCAACCCGGCCGCGGGCGGCCACCCGCACCACAACCCCGCCCCCGGCTCCCGGGAGGACCTCTGGCCCGACGACCACAAGTACCCCGGCCACCACTGGGGGATCGTGGTCGACCTTAACGCCTGTACCGGGTGTTCGGCGTGCGTCGTATCCTGTCAGGCCGAGAACAACCTTCCCGTCGTCGGCAAGGACGAGGTTCGACGGTCCCGGGAGATGCACTGGCTCCGGATCGACCGCTACTACGCGGGGCCGGAGGCGGCGCCAACCGTCGTTCACCAACCGATGTTCTGCCAGCACTGCGACTACGCGCCCTGCGAGACGGTCTGCCCGGTCCTGGCCACGGTCCACAGCCGGGAGGGCCTGAGCGAACAGGTGTACAACCGGTGCGTCGGGACGCGATTCTGCGAGGCAAACTGCCCGTACAAGGTTCGCCGCTTCAACTGGTTCCACTACCGCCGCGACGACGAGCGGGAGAACCTCGTCCTGAACCCGGACGTCGTCGTGCGCTCGCGCGGCGTGATGGAGAAGTGCACCTTCTGCGTGCAGCGGATACAGGAGGCCAAGATCGAGGCCAAGAGACAAGGCCGCGCGCCGGAGGAGGGCGACATACGCACGGCGTGCCAGCAGTCGTGTCCGGCCGGCGCGATCGTATTCGGCGACCTAAACGACCCGCGCAGCCGCGTCTCCCGGCTGGCGGCCGACCCCCGGCGCTACGACGTGCTGGCGGAGCTGAACCTCCGGCCGTCGGTCGGTTATCTCCGACTGGTACGTAACACGGCCTAAAGCGCGCGTTTGTAAATTATATGGCTGAACGCGCAAAACCCGCAGCGGTACCCCTCGTCCTTGGCGACAAGACGCCCGGCCAGGTGACCGCGGATATAACACGCGCGCTGGAGCGGCGCCCCGGCTTCCTGTGGTGGGCGGCGTTCGTGCCCTCCGTCGCCGCCCTCGCCGTCGGCGTAGCCGCGGTCGTCTACTTGCTCCGGACCGGCGTGGGCGTATGGGGGATCAACACGACGGTCCCCTGGGGGTTCGATATCACCAACTTCGTTTTCTGGATCGGGATCGGCCACGCGGGGACCTTTATTTCGGCGATCCTGTACCTGTTCCGGCAGAAGTGGCGCACCTCCGTCAACCGCTCGGCGGAGGCGATGACGATCATCGCGGTCACGTGCGCGGGGATATTCCCGATGATCCATATGGGCCGCGTGTGGTTCTTCTACTGGATGTTCCCGTACCCGAACACGCGCGGGCCGCTGTGGTTGAACTTCGAGTCGCCGTTGGTGTGGGACGTCTTCGCGATTTTAACGTACTTCACCGTTTCGCTGATTTTCTGGTACGTCGGTCTGATCCCGGACCTGGCGACGGTCCGCGACCGTACGCGCTCGCGGGTGAAGCGGTTTCTCTTCGGCGTGTTCAGCCTGGGGTGGAGCGGCCGGTTCCGGGTCTGGCACCGCTACGAGACGGTGTACCTGCTGCTGGCGGGGTTGGCGACGGCGCTCGTGATCTCGGTCCACACCATCGTCAGCTGGGACTTCGCGACCACCGTAATCCCGGGGTGGCATACAACGATATTCCCGCCGTACTTCGTCACCGGCGCGATTTTCTCCGGAATGGCGATGGTCCTGACGCTGATGCTTATCGCGCGAAAGGTGATGGGACTGGAAGCTTACATCACGAGGCGCCACGTCGACCCGATGTGCAAGGTCGTAATCGTCGCCAGCGGCCTGGTGGCCTTGGCGTACGTGACCGAGTTCTTCACCGCGTTGTACTCCGGCAATCCGACGGAGGCGTTCGCGTTCGTCAACCGGGCGCTGGGGCCGCTGGGGTGGGGATTCTGGATCATGGTCGCGTGCAACGTACTTATCCCGCAACTCTTCTGGATTAAGAAGGTCCGTTCGACGTTCCTGCTCGTCTTCGTTATTTCGATATTGATCAACGTCGGCATGTGGTTCGAACGGTTCGTGATTATCGTAGCGACGCTGCAGCGCGGCTACCTGCCCTCCAGCTGGGCGACGTACGTCCCGACCTCGGTGGAGATCGCGACGCTGGTGGGGAGCTTCGGCCTATTCTTCACCGCTTTCTTGCTTTTCGCGCGATTTCTTCCGGTAATCGCGATCGCGGAGGTCAAGGGCGTGCTGGGCACTTCGCGGGCCAAGGGAGGCGGGCCCCGGTGAGCCGGCGTCTTTTTATCGCGGTCTTCGAGAGGGGGGAGGACCTCCTTGCGGCCGTGCGGGCTTCGCGCGCGCGAGGCCTGAAAGTGCACGAGGTGTTCACGCCGTATCCGGTACGCGGCCTGGAGGAGGCGCTGGAGTTAAAGCAGTCGCGGTTGCCGTGGGTTTGTTTAGGCTTCGCCCTCGGAGCGGCGATAGCTATGCTGACCTTCCAGGTGTGGGCGATGACGATCGACTGGCCGATTAACGTCGGCGGTAAGCCCTGGAACGCGCTCCCGGCCTTCGTGCCGGCCAAGTTCGAGATGATGGTCCTGGCGGGGAGCGTAAGCGTCTTTATCGCCTTCCTGTTAGCGAGCCGCCTCTTCCCGGGCAAGCGGTCGCGGTTGATCGTACCGGGCGTCACCGACGATAAGTTCGCGCTGGTTCTGGAGGAGGCCGACGCCTCCTTCGACCCCGAAGAGATTGCGAAGATGTGCGAGGGTTTTAACGTCGTTCGGGTCGAGGAGCGTCTCGCGGAGACGGAGGATAGTTAATGTCGAGCCGGCGGTTAAACGTCATACTGTTCGTACTGCTGGCGGCCGTCGTGGCGCTGATCTTTCTGGTGCGGCGGGCGCCGGGGAGGCCGAATTTCGAGTTTATTCCCAATATGACGCACGCCGTCCCGTACGAGACGTTCGCCCCCAATCCCAACTTTGCCGACGGCAAGACGCTGCGGCAGCCGGTCCCGGGAACGATCCCGCGAGGCACCGAGCCTTTTGCCTACGGCCCCTCGACGGAGGAAGCCCTCCGGGCGGGGGAGGAGCTGAGCAACCCCTACGCCCTCGACGACGCGGCGGCGCGGGCGCGGGGGGCGAACGTGTACGATAACTTTTGCCGTTCCTGCCACGGCGGCGCGGGCGCGGGCGACGGCCCGGTGGCGCTGCGCGGCTTCCCGACGCCGCCGAGCCTCGCCGCGGCGGAGGCCGTTGCGAAAAAGGATGGCCAGCTGTTCCATATAATTACCTACGGCCTGGAAGATATGCCGCCCCTCGCCTCGCTCCTGGACCCCGAAGACCGCTGGATGGCCGTACTTTACCTCCGCTCGCTCCAGGAGGAGTTGGGAGCGCCAGCCGCCGGGAAGGGGGAACCGGGCGGGGCGGAGGCCGCGACGGCCGAGGATGAACAATGATCGATAAGGAGACGCGCCGGTACCGTCCGGACCGGCGGGTGATAGGGACGTTCGGCGCGCTCGCCGCCGCGGGCGCGATATCGCTGGCCGCGGCCGCGTTCTTCACGCCCGCGCGGGCGTGGGCCAACCTGCTGCTGGCGAGCTACTATATACTCGGCCTGGGGTTGGCGGGCCTGCTGTTCGTCGCTTTCCACTACGTCACCGGCGCCGCTTGGAGCACGGCGTTCCGGCGGGTGCCGGAGGCGATGGCGGTCGGCGTGCCGGTCGCGGCCTTGGGGGTCGCCGCGCTCCTGGCGTTCAAATCGCCGCTGTACCCGTGGTTCGGCGAGGTTGTAGCGGAGGGAGAGGCCATGTGGTTCAAGGCCGCCTGGCTCGACCCGCTGGCGTTCCGGGCCCGGGCGGCGTTGTACTTTGTAATCTGGATATTCTTCGCGTGGTTGATCCGGCGGCAGTCGCGCCGCCAGGACGCCGACGGCAAATTCTCCCGGCGCCGGTGGAACGCGCGCCTTTCGGCGCTCTTCCTCGTTTTCTTCGCGGTGACTTTCTGGCTGGCCAGTTACGACTGGATCATGGCGCTCGACCCGGCGTGGTACAGCACGATCTTCGGCGCGTACAACTTCGCCGGCCTTTTCCAGAGCGGCCTGGCGGCTATTATCGTACTGGCCGTGGCGTTGCGGCGGGCGGGCGCGTTGCGGAACGTCCTCCGCGACGAACACCTCCACGACCTCGGCAAGCTCCTCTTCGGCTTTAGCTGCTTCTGGATGTACCTCTGGTTCAGTCAGTACATGCTCATCTGGTACGCCCACCTCCCGGAGGAGACGACGTATTTCGTCGCCCGGGCCAAGGGCTATTGGGCGCCGCTGTTCTTACTCCAGGTGGTTCTCAACTGGGCGGTCCCGTTCTTTTTCCTCCTGCCGCGGAGGGCCAAGCGGAGTGCGAGCGTCCTGGCGACGGTCGCGGGCGTGGTTCTAGTGGGCCGCTGGTTGGACCTGTATATAAACGTCATGCCGCCGTTTGCGGGCGAGACGCCGGCCTTCGGCTTCGCGGAGGTCGGGTCGGCGGTGGGGGTGGTGGGGCTTTTCAGTCTGGTCTTCCTGCTCTCCTTCCGGCGGGCCTCGCCTGTACCGCGAGGCGACGCCACCCTCTCCGAAAGCCTCAATTACCGCGCGTAAGAGAAACCGCGGCCGCTCGGCGCGGGGGCGCCGCGGACGCGTTGACGAAAGCGAGTCGTATATGGAAAAGCTGCTGGACAGAGGAATTAAAGAGGTCATCGACGAATACCCCGGCGTGGGCGAGGTCCTGGAGGCGTACGAGATCGGCTGTGTCCCGTGCAACGTGGGGACGTGTCTGCTCCGGGACGTGGTCGAGATCCACGCGCTTTCGGCTCAGGCCGAGCGGGAGATGTTCGCGAAGATCGCGGCGCTCGTGTTCCCCGGCCAGGAGGTGGAACTCCCCCGGCTGCGGCGGGAAGAGGCGGCGGGC
>JAZGGY010000338.1:0-6842 GCA_036480675.1 bacterium
GCTTTCTTGGGCCGCCGGGCCCGGCGCCGCCGCTACCGCCGCGGCGACGAGACTCAGCGCAATCAAAAACCAACGGCGCCACACGTTTGTAGATCTCACCTTCGTCCTCCTCTCGTTACAATCGGCCTACGACGATTACCCCTCGCTACTTCATAAACTTCATAATGAAGTATACCACGTTGGCCGATAGTCGTCGAGTGGAGGACCTAAGAAAAACGTGCGGCGCCATCCACAAAAAACCGGAGGCGTAAACCTCCGGCGTAACGACGTTAGTCGCGGCGGCCGCGCTGTTACGCGCCGTTCCCGCCGTTTCCCGCGCCTCCATGCCACCGGTCCATCAGCGCGTTGCCGGCGATGTAAGCGGCGGCGAGCGAGCAGGCCGCGGCGAACACCCCCACCGTGTGCTCCCGCAGCCAGCCGAACGGCCCCAGCGCCGGCAAGACGAACGCGCCGACGATGCCCCCCACTACCCCCAGCGTAGCCAGCATGAACTTCCTCGATTTATAACCGTTCACGTTATCCCCCCATTAAGCTGATGAGCGCGACGACAACGCTCGCTATGGCCATTACGACGGCGCTGCCGACGATGGCGCGGGCGCGGCCTGAAAGCACCGCCCGGGCGCAGCGCTCGCGGCAGCGGTCGTCGATGACGGCGATGTCGGCGGCGTGGCGGTGGACCGTGTCGCCGACGCGCTCGACGTCGACGCCGAGCCGGCGCAGGTCGGCGCGCATGCCCTCCAGCATCTCGCCCACCTTGCCGCGCCAGGCCGCGGCCTTCATCCCGCTCCAGTCGTTGTTTTCGGCCATTAGCGTTTACGTATTAATTGACATAAATTCGTATCAAGCGCCGATTTTTAACGGCGCTTTTATTTGGCTTGACAGCGGCGCCCCAGGGTGCTATACGATATATAGAAAAGGGACTTTTCCGGAGTGGAGCTTCGGTGAGGAGGAGCGATGACGAAAAGGATTATAGCGGTTCTATTGCTGAGCGCGGCCACTGCCACGGCCGCGTGGGTGTACGCGGGCAAGTGGGGTACGAACGGGAC
Organism: bacterium; assembly: GCA_036480675.1. Taxonomy (GTDB): domain Bacteria; phylum RBG-13-66-14; class B26-G2; order WVWN01; family WVWN01; genus WVWN01. The sequence continues at coordinate 1,047 of JAZGGY010000338.1, forward strand.
CGGTAACGGGCAATTCAACTTCCCCAGGGGTATCGATGTCGCGGACAACGGCAACGTTTACGTTGCAGATAGTAGGAATGACCGCATCCAGTACTTTAACTCGAGCGGCTCTTTCCTCGGCAAGTGGGGTTCCCGCGGTACCGGAAACGGTAAATTCAATATGGCTAATGACGTCGGTCTCGCGCCTAACGGCCGAGTTTACGTAGCCGATAACGCGAACCACCGCGTCCAATACTTCACTCGCACCGGGTCGTTTTTAGGCAAATGGGGTACGGAGGGGACCGGCAACGGCCAGTTTAAGGTAGTATCAGCAATCGCTTTCGCGCGGAACGGCAACGTGTACGTGACAAGTCACTATACAAACTACGCGCGGATTCAGTATTTTACGCCCAACGGTTCGTTCCTCGGCAAATGGGGTTCGTGGGGGACGGGCAACGGTCAATTTAATAAAATCTACGCCGTAGACGTAGCCGGTAACGGTAACGTTTACGTCACCGATTACGACAATCGCCGCATCCAATATTTTACGTCTACCGGCTCTTTCCTGGGGAAATGGGTTTTTTCCGGATTGCCGTATGGCTCCACGTTCCGGCCTAACGGCGACTTATACGTAACTGATTTCGAGAACCATCGCGTACAATACTTCACGGCGAGTGGTTCGCTCCTGGGCCGGTGGGGCCGGCAGGGGGCCGGAAACGGCGAGTTCTATAGACCCGCTTCTATCGCTTTTACGAGGGCGGGGACTAGAACGTACGTAACGGAATATTCTAACCACCGGGTCCAATATTTCGACGATAATACCTCCGTCGTACCGTCGTCTCTCGGCCGCGTCAAGGCGTTATTCTAATACGCAAAACCTTGCCTTTAAGCCGCCGCAAGGCGGTTTTTTACGGCGCGTAGTAGTAACCCCAGACGGAGAAGATAACGTTACCGGCCTCGGTCCCGCCGCCGTTAATTTGTGTGCACTCGGGCGCGGTCAAATATTGTTTGCATTGGTCGTTTACGTCGTTATAATCTGTTATATGGTTATCGGCGTAATACACGTCTTCCGGTATCGCTACTGATATACCGTTTGCCGGCGTACCGTCGACGCATAACTGGTATATAGTATCCGTACCCCCCGAACCGGGGGCGGTTAGACACCGTACCGCGGCCTTCAGCATGAGGTACGCCGCGGCTTCTTGGGGCATTGGGTATTCCCCGTCTTGTATCCCTAAGGCGTCCATCTTTACCCCTTCTTCGGCCGTAACGTCGGAAAAGTCCCACCGCATCTCGCGCCAGCCCGCGGAGGGTTTGAACATGAGCGGGAACTCGCCCACGTGCAGCATCGCGTTGTCGATCTTTACGTCTTTTGTAGTCCCATGCTTGTTTAGAATCTTGAAGTATACCTGCCTCGCGTCCCCCTGTATTTCCTTGTATATGGTGAAGCGCCGCATCTCGTCGTTGAGGGGGTATACCTCCAACGTCGTCTCCTCGGTAGACGTTGTGTCGTCGTAGTCGCCCAGGACGAGCGTTATAGGTTCGCTCGTCGTCGTGTCCAGCCTCAAATCCACCGACGCGGACACCTGCGCCCCCCGTACGAGCCCCACGAGGATGTTCTCGTTTACGCAATTAGCGCCGTAGGCCGTATCGGTTACAAGGCCAAGGTACTGGCCCATGCCGTCGTTGGCCGCCAACGTAGCTAAGCAATACTTGTTCCCGGTGCAGGCGCCTACGGCGGCTCCGGCCTCGGCCGAGAACGAAGCCGTTCCTTCGCCGAACCAGCCGTCGGGTGGGGCGCCCTCGGCCAACGTCCACCGCTCGAAGCCGCCGTTGTAGAAGAGGTTGTCCTGGGTGGTATCCATCAGGATCTGGGCGGCGTCCTCGTACGGGCCGATGGAGAAGCCGAAGGCCTTCTCGCCGATGTTCATCTGCGCCCGGGCGACGAAGAAGGTCACCGGGTCGAGGGGGGTGGAGCGGACGTACGCGCGGACCTCGTCCGTGCCGGCGGTTATCTCCCTGGTGACGGTGACGGTGGTCCACGTGTCCACCGTTATGTCGGGCGACGTCCCGTAGCAGGTCGAGTCCTCCATAAAGCCTATCTCGAGCGAGTCCGCCACCGTGGCCTTCACGCGGAACGTCGCGGCGACGTACTTACCGGCCAGGATGCCGTCGGCGAAGTTGGGGTTCAGCGGCAGCGTGATGCCCTCGTTCGAGCCGGAAGCTATTACCTTCTGGGCCCGGGCCGAGCCGTCGGTGTCGTCGGGGTTTTCGGTTATCTCGCATGTGCTGCCAGGTATGGCCTCCACCTTGAACAGCAGGTTGTGCTGGTCGCCGTAGTGCTCGAGCGAGCCGCCGGCCAGCAGGTTCAGGGCGCTGTCCATCATGACGGCCTCGCTGCCGTCGATGGCGGTGGAGTCGACGACGTCGGCCAGCAGTTCGCCGGTATCCGCGTGCAGGACGGCGTCGACGCGGCTCTTGACTTTGGCGATGAAGGTGGAGAGAGACTCGCTTTCGTGGTAGATCTCCTGGGTGGAGAGGCAGCCGGCGGCGCCGGAGGTGGTAATAACCCAGTCCTTGGGCAGCATCATCTTCTTGGGGAAGAGCATGATGTGGAGGGCGTCGATGAAGGCCGTGTCGGAGTAGTCCGAGATGCCGGAGGTAGTCGGGTTCTCGAGCTGGTCGTTGCCGAAGACGATGAAGCAGTCGGACCCGCTGACGGATACGAGCGTCTCCCACACCTTGGAGGCGCCGTAGTAAATTAAGGCGTACCAGCCCGAATCGCACACGTCGCGCGCGGCGCCGTCGGCCTGCAGCCATATCTCGCACGTGGTCTCGGTCGAGTTCTTGTCGGCGCAGGCGATGCCGCGGATGTAGCGGGCGCCCACGGCGTCGCAGATGTCCTCGTAATTCTGGTTGAACTCGTCGGCGTCCGCCAGATAGTTCGCGGACAACGGCCCGCCGGGCGGGTAGTTGGAGTGGTCGTACTTGACCCATTTATTGGCCATAATGCCCCCTTGGACAGGTTAGTCGAATACACATTCCTCGGTGTCGGTAATGTAGCCGAGCGTGCTCTCTTTCTCCGACGTCGAGAAGGACCCCCACGAGCCTTTGTCGGCCATGGCGCAGTTGACCTTCTCGGCGCCGGAATAAGAACCCCACAACGACTTATCCATGAACTTGAGGCCGCGCTCCACGGGCCAGGGTATACTCTTGAAGGGCGCCAGGCCGATGACCTCCAGGACCGCGGCGTGGCCGCCGGCGAAGGGCCGGCCGTCGACCTTGAAGTCGTCGACGCTGCCCTTGACGTGGCAGATGAAGTTGATGTCGGTATTGTCGGAGTGGGGGTAGAACTTCACCTTGAAGAGGCCGCCGCGGGCGCAGTGGTTCAGGACGGCGCACACCTCGCCCCCCACGGCCTTGCTCAGCAGCGGGAACTCGAGCTTGGCGCGGTAGTAGTAGCCGCCGGTCTCGACGATCTTGTGGCCGTCGATGCCGAGGCGAATTTTCTCCTCCAGCTCGAAGAACTCGGACATAACGGGCGCGACGTGCTCGAGCTCGAACAGGGAGCCGGCGGCGACGTCGGTCCAGGTGTAACTGAGGACCACGGTCTCGCCGTTCTTGTCCAGGCAATCGATCTTGGGCCCGAGCTCGCCGCGAGTGTGGTACAGGTCCCAGGAACCCATCTACATCCCCCCGATATTAATCGTAGGCCGCGACGACCTTCTCCACCACGGTGAAGTTGGTCGTGCCCTTGGGGCTGAAGTCGCGGCCGGTAACGATGCCCGAGACCTTTTGGCCCAGGTAGTAAAACACTTTCTCTTCACACAAGCCGAATTGCTCGATGATGCCGGCGCACTCGACGGTGAACATGCGCCGCCTTATGGTATAGAAGTTATACGCCGCGGCGCACAGTATCTCGGCGTGGCCCTTGTCGTAGACGTACTTGCAGCTCAGGCTCATCACCGGCTTGCCGCTCCCCAGCTCGACCTTGCCCTTGGCGTAGCCGAAGGACACCTTCTCGTAGGCGGGGAGGTCGCGCTTGGTTATCTTGAGGACGTGGGGGAAGGTGCCGGTCTTGCTCGGCGTATCGCGGCGGACGACGTACAGCGTCCCCAGGTGGTCGAAGCAATACTGGTCGCAGGCGCGGGCGAGGTCGGCGACGACGTTCCATATCTTCTTGCCGCCGGCGTTGACCTCGTGGACGTGGCCGGACCACTCCTTGCCGAACTGGACGAGCAGGTTGGAGGGCGCGCTGACGGCCCAGATGCGGTCGTCGCCGGCCGTTATGCACGTCAGCTCGCGGTCGCCGACGCGGGGCGAATACGTGTTCTTGACCTCCGTTTCGCCGCCTGTGCAAGATATCCTAATAAAGCGATGGCGCGCGCCGGCCTCGTTGAAGTAGAGCTTACCACCGAAGACGACGGGGCACTTGATTTCGGCGTCGGTCAGAAAATAACGATAGACGACGTCTATCTCCTGGCGCTCGAGCGCCGGATTGAAATAGAGATAGCACTGGTTGTACTCGTCGCCCTTCTGGCGGTGCGCGATGCAGTGATACTTGCCCGGTACGGGCCAGGTCTCATAGAACTTCGAAGCGTCGCCCTCGTCGGTGAAGTCGGCGAGCTTGAGGGGCTTGGCGCTGGCGGTGAGCGTTACGGTTATAGAGTCCGCCACGACGCCCGTCTCTTTCAGCGTAACGCGGGGCATGCGCTCGTAGTCGTCGTCGTATTTTACGGTGTGACTTTCGCCCCGCCACTGCTTGGCGTCCCAGTCGACCTCACCGCCCTCGTCGGGCTCGCCGGCCCACGGCTTGGCGGCGTAAACTACTTCCCAATAGGCCATAACCGCCTCACCACCGCCATACCTGATGCCGCTCGACGCGGCCCTTCATGAAGTTGACGTACTTGTCGCCGAGCTCGTACATGGCTTGCCCTTTATAACCCCGGCTACGGACGCCTTTGGCGTCGAGGGACAGCAACGCCATCCACGTAACCTGGCCGCGGAAGTCGCCGGTCTTTTTTTCGGTTATGCGGCGCCAATCGGGCGATAAATACTCCGCGTACCACTCGACGATCTTGCGCGAGCCGGTCTGCACTTCGCTGACGTAATAGTGCTTGGCTTTGGGCTGGTTGAACTTGTCCCCCAACTTGATAATAGTGCCGGCCTCGAAGAGGTCGGTGCGGTCGCCGGTTACCATCGCTATGGCCACTAGTAAGCCGTCGTAGCCGGTAGGCTTATACTCCTCCTGGGGGGGCGCGGCCCAGAATATCTGAAGGTTGGTGGGGATCCAGTTGGGCTCGTAGTAGCGACGGCCGCCGTAGCACCGGTCGCGGTAACGGGCGAAAGACGTGATGTAACACTCCGGCCTTTTCCACCAGCGGTTGGGGCCCTCGGGGTTGCGACGGTCGATGAACCGGTTACGGAACTTCTCGGCGTTGGGGTCCCACTTCGCTATACGGCACTGGGAGAAGAACTCGCCGGTGACTTTGCACCGGGCGTGGTCGTTCCAGGCCGCCCAAACGCCGGAGCTATCTTTAAATAGGAAGATGTCGCCGTAGGTCTTGAGCTCGCCGTCCCCCACCTTGCACGTTACCAATTTACCGCCTTGCAAACGGACAACGCGGCAGGGTCGGGCCTGGTTGTAAGGCCCCCGGAGCCGTGGTCCTGCAGCGCGCTGGCGACGAAGAAGCCGTCCTCCACCAGGAACGACGGGTTGTACCCCTCGAGCTCCACCTCGAACGGCGCCACCGGCCCGCTGGCATAGTACTCCTTCGGGTCATCCCCATAGGACGAGTCGTACATCTCCATGTCGCG
>JAZGGY010000339.1:0-8760 GCA_036480675.1 bacterium
CGGGTGCGGCCGGTGTATAACGTACTGCCCGGTAAAGATTAACATCAAGGAGCTCGTCGAATATTTCGGCGGCCTGAAGGATACGCCGCCGGGCGGCGCGCGTCATGGTAAATAACCCCGAACATCTATACGTACCGCGGCTCGTCCGCGTCGCCGCCGTCGTCGACGAAACGCCGTCGACGAAGACATTCCAACTCGCTTTCGAGGACGGGCCCCGGCCGGACTTTAAGTGCGGCCAGTTCGGCGAGTTCGGGATCTACGGCGTGGGCGAGGCGACCTTCTGCCTGGCGTCGCCGCCGAGCCGCGACGACCTGGATATTACGGTCAAAGATGTCGGCAAGGTCACGCACGCCTTCCACAACTTGAACGAGGGCGACCTAGTGACCTTCCGCGGCCCGTACGGCAACTGGTTCCCCTACGACGACTTCAAGGGCAAGAAGTTATTGTTCATCGGAGGCGGCATCGGCCAGGCGCCGCTCCGCGGCCTGCTGCGGACTTGCCTCGAGAATCGCAACGACTTCGGCGACGTAGACCTCATCTACGCCGCCCGGGAAGAATGCGAACTCGTCTACGAAAACGAGCTCGTCGAGTTTGAAGAACGCGACGACATAGGCGTAACGCTGGCGCTGGACCCGGTATGCCCGGGCGAACTTATCCCCGGGTGGCGCGGACGGACCTCGTTCGTCCCGCCCATCCTGGAGAAGGAGCGGCCTTCCCCCGAGAACCGCGTCGTCATCACGTGCGGCCCGCCGATAATGATTAAACTCGTGGCGAATTCCCTGTTGGAAGAATTGGGTTATGCACCCGGCCAGATCTGGACGACGCTCGAGATGAGAATGAAATGCGGCCTCGGTAAATGCGGCCGCTGCAACATCGGCTCGACGTACGTCTGCAAGGACGGCCCGGTATTCAATTACGAACGGATACTATCTTTCCCGCAGGAATTCTAAAGACCAGCCCACCCTATTCCCAAGGCCGCGCCGCGGCCTTTTTTGTTACAGTTCGCCGCGTCTTGTTATATAATGGCGCGTGCGGGCCAAAGTAGAGCTGCTGGCCTTATTAATCGCAGTGGCGGCGCCGACCGCCTCCTTCGCGGCCGGCGAAGACGAGGCCATAGCGATCGTCAAGAGCTGGCGCGGCGAGGCGTACTTTATGAGTGTAGGCCGGGCCGTGGACGGGTTACTTATGGGATTCGAAGCTGAGGGCCATGCCGTTCAACCCATCGCCTGGGACGCGACGGAGACGCTCCCCGGCCACTACGACGTACGCTACTCGTTTCTGCTCGACGCCGCCAACGCCGAGATGATATTTCTGCTCGATAAAAACGAGGGGCGCGTTTCGCCGGCGAACGATATGGCTCGAGCCGCGGTAACGCTCGCGACCTCGGTCGACATCGGCGAAGCGCCGACCGCCCCGACTAAAGTAAAACCCGGCGGCCAAAGGACCGCGGACGAGATTCAGGCCGAGATCGATATAAAACAACGGGAACTTGAGGAGATATACGAAAATTACCTCAACATATATCCGACCGCGGCCGGTAAACTCAAAGTTCGGTTCACCATCCTCGCATCGGGAACCGTCGCCGGCGTAGAGGTCGTCGAATCGACCATGAATTTAAAAGGACTCGAAATCGCGCTAACCCGCGCGGTCAATAGGTGGACATTCACGCCCGCCGCAAACGACGTTACACTCACCTACCCCTTCATCTTCTACAGCAGGAAATAAAACAACCGGCTGCTGGGCCGACACTCAAAAAGATTAAGCCGAACGAAGCGGCGACGATTTTTAGAATATCCACCGTCGGATTATAATGAAAACGTTATACACTTGCATTATAGCTGCGTTGGCCGTCGGGACCTTACCGGCGCAGGGCTTCGCTTTCGCGGACGACGCGGGCCGCGACCCGGCGGACATTGCCGCGGTGATCGAACGACATAAAGCGGTGATAGCGGCGATCTACGACACGTACCTCGACGCCGGCCTCGCCGTCGAAGGGACCGTAGTCGTGAAGTTCACCGTCGCGAGTACGGGGGCGGTAACGGCTAGCGAGGTCGCCGAAGCGACGACCGATTGCAAGTTGTTCGAAGAGGCCATAGCCGCCGCGGTCGCGAAGTGGGACTTCGGCCCGAGCGCCGGCGACGCCGTGACCGTGCGCTATCCCTTTACGTTCACAATTCCTGAAAAACCGGGAGGGTGACCATTTTCACGATATTTCCCGAAACGATTGTCTTATAACGATTTATGGGCTAGCAGCACAAATAGCTCGCGATTATTCGCTTGACTTACGTAGGGGGCAGGTGTAGAATTTTTTTGTAATTTAACCCTAGGAGAACACGCCATGGGAGGCGGACATGCAAAAGATAATAACGACGACGGCGGTAGTACTGCTCTTTATCGCCGGCGCGAGTTGGGCCGCGGACGCGAAATACGGCGACGCGGCCTTCTACGTTGACGGCCAGAGCAACAACATCCACGACGCTGGCCTTTACCACTTACGGTTATGGGACAGGTTATGGGTAGGTAGCAGAAACTCAGAACACGGTTCCGGGAATTACCCGGGAAAAAGCGGCGTCGCCACCCTTTATGCCGGCAACTTTTGGGTAGGCACCAACGCCTGGGCGAAGCCTCGCGTGAGCGGCGATTTCCCGTATGCTCCCGGCGGCGTCGAATGGCATAAGATGCTCGGCCTTTTTTGGAGCGACGGCTCGAGCTGGAACCAAAGGCCGCCTTACATAAGGAAGCGAGGCGCGCTGGATTCGTACCTAAAGGTCGACGACCGCGACGCGAAGGAAGAAGGGCCCATCGGCCTGGTCGTCGAACAGCACGGCATGCAGTGGTCCGGCGCCGCGAACGACGATTACGTCATATTCCAGACCTACGTCCTAAACAAGTCGGGGCGCAGGCTGACCGACGAATTTATTTGCCTCTACTACGACTTCGATATCGGCGGCGAGACGTCCTCTGACGACGACTACGTTCGCATCGACTACGGCCGGAAGATGCCGTACATGCACGATGACGATCCAAAACACCCGTACGTGGGTTTACGGGTCCTCGACGGTAAACCGCACACCATGGGCGTACCCGACATCATGAGCGACCCCAGTACCGACGCCAAGAAGTGGGCGTTAATGACCTCGGGCAAATGGATCGAACAGAAAGAACCTTTCGACTGGCGGGTTTGCCTGTCGAGCGGCCCGCACGTCTCCGCGAAAAATGAGCAGCTACGTTTCGCGTTCGCGGTGGTAGCAGGCGCGAACCTGGCCGAACTCCAGGCCAACGCCGACGCCGCGTACAATAAGTATTGGGAGATCTTCACCAGCGTGGAAGATTTCTCAGCGCGCGCCTTGCCCGGCGCGGTCGAGCTGAGCTGGGTGCCCAATATCAACTACGCCGGCTTCAACTTATACCGAGCCGAGGCGAACGACCCCACAACCGAAGCAAAAATCAACAGCCGCCCAATCACGGGTCGGAAACCGTTCAAGTACGTCGATTCGACCGTTACGGCCGATACAACGTACGACTATACCCTCGAGGCCGTGAACCTGAACGGCGGCAAGGAACGGTACGGGCCAATCAGAGTTAAGGGCGAGGGGAAAACCAAGCCGTTATCCTTCCGCTTGGCCCAGAACTTCCCCAACCCGGCGCGCGAGACGACGACCATAGCGTTTACGCTGGCCGAAGCCGGCGACGTAACGCTGGAAGTATTCGACTTGAGCGGGCGGAAAGTCGCCACCGTCGCGGAGGGACACCGTCGCGTCGGTGAAAACGAGGCCACGCTCGATGCGAGTACGTTGGCCGCGGGAGTCTACATCTACCGCTTGCGGGCCGGCGACAAGGTCGCGGCGAAACGGCTCGCGGTAGTTAAATAGAGGTTCCAAAGGAAAGTAAGGCGGCGCCGGTTCAAATGGCCGGCACCGCGTAAGGTTTCGTACCCTAAGGAGGGAATGTCCTATGAAGAGGATAATAATCCTCGCGTTCGTCACGGCGCTGGTCGCCGGAGCGGCGTTGGGTAAGTTGGGCGACGTCGTAAGCTCGTTTCGAGCGCCTTCGACGGAACTACGGGGCTTGGCGCGCTCCAACACTTACCTCTACGCCCTATGCTACACTACCCCCAACGTTATTTATCGTTTCAACCCGGATACGGGTTTGATACGGGGCGTATGGGAAACGCCACGGCCCGAATATAACCGCGGCCTAGCCTTCTCCTGGGGTGGCCACCTGTGGATCGGCTGCTACCAGAATGACACCGTATACGATTGTAACCACCTAACGGGTTCTTTAAACAACTCCTGGTCCGCAGGCCACGACCCATACGGCCTGGCGCCGCAAGCCACGGGCGACGGCGGCCGTGGAACGACGGCGTTGTTCTCTTCCGACAGTCTCCCCGGTTATATCTGGCGCCACAGACTGAGTAACGGAAGCATACTCTCGTCCTTCCGATCGGGGGCGGGGAGGTGGGACCTCGCGTACGACCATCGCAACAAGTTAATATGGACGCCGTCCTACGGCGGCATATCCGGGTATAGAGTCACCGGGTCGGCTCCGGTCGCCTCTTTCGCCGCACCCGCCGACGACCCTACCGGGATGGCTTACCACGGCCAGTACCTCTTTATTGGCTGCACGAATGGTTACATCTACCGCGTTCATTGCCCGGGCACCGTACCGGTCTCTCCAGCGTCCCTGGGGAAGATTAAAATCCTCTATCGCTAACTGAAACGGTATGTTGAACGGGAGGCGGACATGCAAAAGATAATAACGACGACGGTAGTACTGCTCTTTATCGCCGGCGCGAGTTGGGCCGCGAACGCGAAGTACGGCGACGCGGCCTCTTACGTTGACGGCGAGAGCAACAACATCCACGACGCGGGGCTTTACTGGCTTAAAATATGGGATCGCCTGTACGCGGGCGACCGACAAGGTGGCAGCGGCACATATCCGGGTAAAGAAGGCGTTCCCACGCTATACCTCGGTAGTATCGGGGTCGGGACCAACGCCTGGGGGAAGCCTCGCGTGAGCGGCGATTTCCCGTATGCTTCCGGCGGCCCCGAATGGTATAAGACGCTCGGCCTTTTGTGGAGCGACGGCTCGAACTGGAGCCAAAGGCCGCCTTACATAAGAAAGCGGGGCGCCCTGAATTCGTACCTCAAGGTCGACGACCGCGACGCGAAGGAAGAAGGGCCCATCGGCCTGGTCGTCGAACAGCACGGCATGCAGTGGTCCGTTGCCGCGAACGACGACTACGTCATCTTCCAGACCCACCTCCTAAACAAGTCGGGTCGGACCCTATCCGACGAGTTCATCTGCCTTTCCTACGACTTCGACGTCGGCGGTTCGCTATCCTACATCGACGACTACGTTCGCATCGATTACGGCCGGAAGATGCCGTACATGCACGACGACGAGCCGAGCCACCCGTACGTAGGGCTTCGCATCCTAGACGGAAAACCTCACACCATGGGCGCGCCCGAAATCATGGAATACCCCAATACCGACGCCAAGAAGTGGGCGTTGATGACCTCGGGCAAATGGACCGAACAAAGAGAACCCTACGACTGGTGGGTGTGCCTGTCGAGCGGCCCGCACGTCTGCGCCAACAACGAGAAGCTCCGGTTCGCGTTCGCGGTGGTAGCGGGCGCGAACCTGGCCGAGCTCCAGGCCAACTCCGACGCCGCGTACAATAAGTATTGGGCGATTTTCACGACCGTGGACGATTTCTCGGCGCGCGTTTTGCCCGGCGCGGTCGAGCTGAGCTGGGTGCCCAATATCAACTACGCCGGCTTCAACCTATACCGAGCCAAGGCGAACCACCCCGCAACCGAAGTTAAAATCAACAGCCACCCAATCACGGGTCGGAAACCGTTCAATTACGTCGATTCGACCGTTACGGCAGATACAACGTACGATTACACCCTCGAGGCAGTGAACCTGAGTGGCGGCAAGGAACGGTACGGGCCAATCAGAGTTACGGCCGAAGGGAAAACCAAACCGTTATCCTTCCGCCTGGCCCAGAATTTCCCCAACCCGGCGCGCGGGACGACGACCATAGCGTTTGCGCTGGCCGAAGCCGGCGACGTGACGCTGGAAGTGTACGACTTGAGCGGGCGGAAAGTCGCTACCGCCGCGGACGGTTACCGTTCCGCCGGCGAAAACGAGGCCACGCTCGATGCGAGTACGTTGGCCGCGGGGGTCTACATCTACCGCTTGCGGACCGGCGACAAGGTCGCGGCGAAGCGACTCGCGGTGGTTAAATAACAAAAGGCGGATAGCGGCGCCGGCCTTAAAAAGCCGGCGCCGCCTTTCCCGTAAGGAGGTACGTCGCAATGAAGAAAATACTCGCGACGTTATTGGCGGGCATGCTTTTAGTAACGCTCCCCGCCTTAGGTAAAAATTACTGGGCGCCGGCGGAAGACGCGCAGGCTTGGGGCGTACACGACGACGGCCTGCTGTGGCTTAAAGTTTGGAACCGCGGATACGTCGGCGACGCCGAGGGTTCCGGCATTTACCCCGCGCCGAACGGGCCGGCGAATATCTACACAGGTTATTTCGTGGCCGGCGGTTATGCCGGAAACAGAATGTACGTTATCGGGGGCGTCCCGTGGGGGAATACCGAATGGTACGGCCTTACGCCGGTTATAATGTCGCGTGACCCCGAGTGGGCGCAAGTCCCCTCGTATATCAAGCGCGAGGGCACGCTCGATTCTTATTACCGTATGGACGATAGCGACGCCGGCGAAGGCGGTCCCATCCCCGTGACGTGCGACGCGCACGGAATAAGCTCCTGCCTCGAAGACTACGACGACTTTATCGCTTTCCGTTACCACGTTAAAAACGGGTCTTTCCAAACTCTTGAAAAAACTTATTTCGCCCTCGCCTACGACTTCGACATAGGCGGCTCGCTTTCCTATATCGACGACTACGTCGGCTTCGACGACGAGCGAAAGATGCCATACATGTACGACGGCGACCCCGGCAACCCTTACTTGGGGTTGATATGCGTAGAAGGCCCGGTCCGCGGCGCGCACTCGTGGGACATCATGAACGACCCGGAGAACGACTCATACCTGTACGCATATATGGCGGACCCCAGCTTCGACTGCGAACGGACAACCCCGTACGACTGGCGTGTGATGCTTAGCGCCGGCCCGTACGAAATTCCCGCCGGCCTGACCGAAATTGTAACGTTCGCGGTGGTAGCCGGCGCCGACCTCGACGCGCTCCGGGAGAACGCCGATACGGCGCTGGCGGCGTTCAAGCTCGGGCCGCCGCCCGAACGCGCCGTGCCCACCGCTTTCAACCTCGCCCAAAACCGACCTAACCCCGTTACGACGGCCACTAAAATAAGGTTTGCCTGCCGCGTTTCAGCCAAAGTAAAGGTCGCCATATACGACCTCGCCGGCCGCCGCGTCGCGACGCTGGCAGATAGAATATATCAACCCGGCACGTACGAGCTCGAGTGGCGGCCGCAACACGTCGCGCCGGGGGTATACTTATATACGCTGGAAGCGGTGAACGAGCGGTTCGTGAAGGCAATGGTCGTCGCGCGTTAAACCCGATACGAAACGCTACAAACCCGCCCCGGCAAGGGCGGGTTTTTCTTTGCCAACTTCGGCTCGGGATGTTATATTGGGATACGCTGTATATTACGTACTACCTATTTAATTCACGCCTTTTATAGTTTAAGTTATTTATACAAAACCATAGCCGAACGGCCTCATTTATATATAGATAACACCTAGTACGCTAAGCCCGCCGAGGGATAAATATGAATATCTGGCAAGCGCGGAAAGAGATTGTCGAGATAGGCCGCCGCTGTTACGAACGCGGCTTCGTCGCCGCGACGGACGGCAATATGAGCTGCCGCGTAGCGGGCGACCTTATCGCCGCGACGCCGGCGGGCCTCTGCAAAGGTATGCTCGCCGTCGACGATATAGTCATCCTGGACGCCACAGGCCGACGCGTCGAAGGGAACCGCGAGGCCTCGAGCGAAATTCTGCTCCACCTCGAGATATATAAAGAGCGTCCCGACGTAGACGGCGTCGTCCACGCCCACCCGCCTACGGCGACGGGCTTCGCCGTCGCCCGTATGCCGCTGGCGGAATGCGTACTGCCCGAGGTCATAACGACCCTCGGAAACGTGCCGCTGGCGCCGTACGCGACGCCTTCTACGACCGAGGTCCCTGAGAGCATACGGCCCAAGCTCCGCGACTACAACGCTTTCCTCCTCGCAAACCACGGCACCGTGACGCTCGGCGCGACGTTATTGGAGGCCTACTTTACGCTCGAGAAGGTGGAGCAATTCGCCCGCGTCATGTTGGTCGCGCGGCAGCTCGGCCGCGTATCTTTACTCACCGCCGACGACGTAAAAAAGCTCACGACCATAGCCCCCGGCAAAGCCCCCCTAAACATCCCCTGCGAAGCGTGCGACATTCCGCAAGAAGAAACGCCTACGTGTGAAGACGACGCGCTGGTACGCGAAGCGGTCCGTCGCGTCCTCGAGCGCGTACGCGGCCAAAAGGACTGAGCGCCGTGCGTCGCCCGGGGTAAAACGTTAAACGAACGCCGCGGCCAAAGCGTCAAAACCTTCGAAAGAAATTCAATCAACTTAAACCGAGGTAGTTATTATGCGACAAAAGCTGTGTTACGCCGCGGTTGCGTTGGCGGCGCTATCGATATTACTGCCGGCCGGCGCCGGTGCCGACGGCATAATCATACCGTTCCCCTACCCCATCCCGCCCTGGCCTAAGCCCCCGCCCCCTC
>JAZGGY010000340.1:0-10342 GCA_036480675.1 bacterium
CCGCCGGCCTTCCCAACCGTCGCTACGGCGCGCCTGACGAGGAATTTAACCAGGTCGGCCGGAAGCGCGGGCGCGTCCTGGAGCGACTCCCACGCCTCGAGGCACGCGTTGACCGACGCCGGCCTGACGCCGACCGTTACCGTAAAATACGCGCCGCCGTCGGCCAAGGTTCCCTTAAGGCCGACGCGTTGGCCCCACGCGTCTACGACGCATAAAGCTCCCTCGCCGACGGCCCGCCGTTGCCCTTCGGATATTATGCTCTCTACGGGCGCGCCTACGCGCGCGCGGCGCTCGTTGCCGTCGATAAAAACCTTCATTCTTCTACGAACTCAATCCTTCCCGCAGGCTCCTCCGGGACGGCTCGGCCCTCGCGCAGGCCGGAGGCGACGACGTCGTAGAGGACGAGGCCGGTTTTATAAGCAGGCTCGAGCGACGTGAACATCGCGTAGCCGTCGCCCCCCTCGGCGAGGAAGTCCGGCATCGCGACTTCGTACGTGGCTTCGTCGTCGAGCGGCTTCCCGGCAACCGTTACGGCCGCGAGCTCGCCACCCGGGCCGATGGCATATTTACATCCCGAGACTTGTAGAAAACCGCCCTCGCCCACCTTCTCGCGGGCGCACAACTCGAAAGCTTGCCGCAACGTCGCGCCGGGAACGTCGAGGACGACGATCTCGTTGCCGAACGGTAGCGCGGTCAGGACGTCGCCCAGCGTAATCTCGCCCGGGCCGAGGTCTGCGCGGACGCCGCCGCCGTTCACCAGCGCTACTTTGGCCCCCGTCGCCTCGCACATCAGGTCCGCGATGAAGTCGCCAAAGTTCGTTTCCTTTTCGGTAACCGCCTTACGGTTTAAAACGGTATCGACGCTGCCGACGACGACGTCGAGCTTCCCCGAAAGGCCCTTCTTGTATTCCTCGATGACAGCCGCGACCGCTTCGTCCGACGGCGCCGCCCCGGCGACGGGTATAAGTTCATAGCCCGTCATAATAAGCTCGCCGTCGTCGCCTATCCCCAAGTCCATCCGGCCTAAGTATATCCCGTACTCGTACGCGGAACAGACGAGCGTCTTGCCGACTTTGACCGGCTCGTCGACTTTCGTATGAGTATGGCCGCCGACGATCACGTCCAACTCGGGTACGTCGCCGGAGAGGGCAAGGTCGTTCTCGAAGCCGAGGTGCGTGAGAGCCACTATCGCGTCGGCGTCGTCGCCGTATTCGCTTATCACGGCCTTAGCCGTCGCCGCCGGGTCGGCAAACGCCAGGCCGACGACGTTGCGCGGCGCCGTCGTAATGGGCGTCTCGGGCGTGGTTAGACCTATCACGAGGACCCTTTTGTCGCCCGCCTCGAGCCAGACGAATTCCTTCGTAAACGCGTCGTCCTCAGCCGTACCGGCTACCGTTACGTTGGCGCTAACAACCGGGAAATCCGCTAACTCTATGAGGTCCCGCAGGTTCTCCTGGCCGTAGTCGAACTCGTGGTTGCCGAGGCACATCGCGCTCACGGCCATCTCGTTCAGGCACGCGATTTCGACCTCGCCGCGGTAAACCGTCGAGTACGGCGTCCCCGGTAGCACGTCCCCGGCGATCAAGAGGAAAGTCGGCACGCCGGCGACTTCGTTCTCGGCGCGGACGGCGTCGGCGACGCCGGCAAGGCCCGCAAGGCCGCCCACCTCTCCTTCCGTTCCCGGGACCTCGAACGGCTCGAAGCGCGCATGGAAGTCGTTGAAGAAGAGTATGGTGAACGCCTGAGCCGCCGAGGCGGCGCCCGCGTAAATTAGCAGAATTAAAACGGCTTGTGCGATCTTAACACGCATAGTTTACGACTCCGGGTAAATATGGGTTTGAGTTTTTAATCGCCTTTCTCTTTAACTGAAATCAAGTCGCTATTAACGTTATACGTCCGCTCTTCGACTAGCGAACCTTCCTCGTTATATTCCCATTCCCGGCGATGGGTACGCCGTTCGGGCGGAACGTCACCCACGATAACCCCCTCTATCCCGACAGAGACCAATTGACCGCTACTCTTCTTCCACACCGGCTCGCCTTCCCTACCGAAATAACCCTCAGACGTTTTACGGCCGTAACTTCCGTACGTATACTCGTAGCGGTGAACGCCGACGGCGTCGACGACCGGTTCGCCGCTGGGGCCGAAGTAGCTCTCCGTTAGGGGTTCGCTGGATATATCGGCGTACGTCCATTCGTACCGGTGAACGCCTTCGGCGTCGCGCGCCGGCCCTTCGACGCCCCAAAAGCCCTGCGCGACCTTCCTACGCCCTTCGTTGTACGCCCACTCCTGGCGATGGACGCCGTCCTTGTTGACGGCGGGATCCCCTTCCCCGTCGTAATAACTCTCGCTTACTTTAAGGTAATCGCCGTCGTATTCGTACTTATAGAAGTGGACGCCGTACTCGTCGGCAGCCGGTTCGCCGTTAGAACCCCAATACCTCTCGGACAGCTGTTGATGACGGTCGTACTCGCGCTCGTAGCGATGAACACCTTCTTCGTCCACGGTGGGTTTACCGTCGGCCCCGAAGAACGCTTCCGACACGGAGTTACGCCAATTGTCGTAGCTTTCCTCGTATCGAGCTATGCCCTTACGGTCCGGCCAAGGCTTCCCGTCCGATCCATAATAACTTTTCGCTATGACACGCCCGTACGTGTCAAATTTTAACTCGTAACGATGGTAGCCACGGTCCCCCGCGACCGGCTCGCCGCCTGGTCCAAAGTAACGCTCCCCTTTCAGCCTTCCCCGGACGTCGAAAAGCTGCTCTTGTCGGTGAACCCCATCGCTATCTACCACCGGCTTTCCGTCGACGCCAAAATAGCTTTCGGCGATTCGATGCCCTCTCTCATTATATTCGGTTTCCTGACGGTGAACGCCGTTCCAGGGAGCGACGGGTTTCTCGTCAACGCCGAAATAGCTCTCCGCGGTTTTGTGGCCCTTCTCATCGTACGTATATTCGGTGCGATGAAGGCCGTGCTCGTCGGCCGCCGGTTCCCCCTCGACGTCGAAATACGCCCTCGCGATTTCCCTCCCCTGCTCGTCGTAAAAAACTTCGTCTTTATGAACGTCGCCGCGGTCCGGCATCGGGACCGGCCGTCCCTCCGCGTCGACGGCATAAAACGATTTATCCTTCCCCTCGGGAGTGTGAGTATATTCGTACCGGGGCTGCCCACCCGCGAGGACCGGCTCGCCGTTGACGCCGTAAAACCTCCTTATTGGAGCCCCGGTTTCCGGGTCATCGCCGAACTCGTAACGGTGTACGCCGTCGGCGTTAATGACAGGTTCGCCTTCTATCCCGAAGTAGCTTTCGTAAATACGATAACCTCTTTCGTCGTACGTAAACTCGACGCGGTGGATGTTCCGCTTAAACTCGGGTACGGGCCCTTGGCCGCGGTAACCCCCCACGTGTTCGCGGAAAACTCTATTATATTCATCGACGATTGCCTCGCCGACGACGCCGAATATGCTCATCGACGTCATATGGCCTTCGGCATTATATGTGTATTTCGTTACGTAAACGCCTTCAACTTTCACGATAGGTTCACCAGCGGTACCGTATTGCCCCTCGGAGGTTAGATACCCTCTGTCGTCGTAAGTTTTTTCCCGCCGGTGGGTCCCCGACCAGTCGGCTACCAGTTCCCCTTTTACGCCGAAGTAACTCATCGAAAGCTCGTTGCCCCTCGAGTCATACTCCCGCCTAACCTCGTGATAAACGCCGTCTTGCGCCAGCGGCGAACCGTCGACGCCGTACAAACGCTCCGACGTTAGTTTCCCGTATTCGTTAAAAGCGTATTCGTATCTATGAATCCCGTCGAAGCGCGCTACCGGTTCGCCCCTAGCCCCGAAATAACTCTCCGACGTTTTGTTGCCGTCATCGTCGAAAGTGTATTTATATTCGTGCACTCCCTCGCGGTTTACAACCGGCTCCCCCGACGGCCCGAAAAACCTCAACGGTAATTTTTGGCGTTCCGCGTCGTGCGTCCACTCGCGGCGGTGGATATTTCCCTCTCCGCGCTCAGCTATCGGCTCGCCCGCGGTCCCGAAATAGCTCTCCGAGTTTTTCCACCCCTTCTCGTTGTACGTCCACTTGTATCTGTGGACGCCACGCATATCGACTCCCGGCTTCCCGTCGGCGCCAAAGTAAGTCTCCGACGTCTTATGCCCCTCGTCGTCGTACGTCCTTTCGTAGCGGTAGACGTGATTACTTCCTAAGGTAAGTTTGCCGTCGACGCCGTAATAACTTTCTGACAAGGTCATCCGCCTATCGTTATCGACCCATTCCCGCCTATGGATGCCTTCCCTGTTCGTAACCGGTTCGCCGTCTTTGCCAAAATTGATAGTCGTCCTCTTTATCCCGGCGTCCGTCTTTTCCTCGATGAATTCGTAGGCGTATACGCCGCCTTTCGGAACGAGGTCCCCGTTAACGTCATAACGTCTAACCAGCACGCCGGCGCCGTCGTGCGTCGGCTCACGCCGCTCTTCGCACCAACCCCATTTATTATTAACCGGCTCGCCTTTTACGCCGAAATTGCCCTCGTAAATCTCTGCCCCCTTTTCGTTGTATCGGGATTCCGTACGATGGGCGCCGTCTACCGCTATCGCCTCGCTTTCTACGCCGAAATATGCCGACGACGTTTTGTTGCCGTCGGCGTCGTACGTATTCTCGAACCGGTGGTACCGACCGGAGCGAAGGACCGGCCTACCGTCAACGCCGAAGTTACTCCCGGACGTTTTATTGCCCGCGTCATCGTACGTCCATTCCCTATTATGAACCGGATCCCACGCCACCGGCTCACCCGCAAGGCCCCAACGCACTTCGGCCGTTTTATTTCCCCGGCTGTCGTACGAATACTCCGCCAAGTGAACGCCGTTTTGCTCGATCGCTTCGCCGGCGGCGTTGAAATAACGCGCCGACGTTTCGTTGCCGGCGTCGTCGTACGTTTTAACGCGGTGTTTGTTTCGGCCGGCCTCCTCCTCGGTTATTTCCTTTTCGGTTGAGAATTCAAAATACTTTACCGTCTCCGCAACGCCGAGCGCCCCAGTCAACGCTAACATCAATATAATCAATGCAATACGCCCCATATTTAAACCCCTCCTTTATATATAATTCGGCATATTACGCCGCCGGCTCGAGGTACGGGCCGCCGAAGATATGAGCCTGGAATTTTTGAAGTTTGGCGTCTTTCCGCGTGTAGGCGTCGGGCGGAAGGCCCGCTTTCATACAAATGCCCTCCAGGAACTGTTCGCGGTTCCACCCCTGCTCCGGCGCCACCTGGGGCAACAACAGGCCGCTGCGGCCTCCCGCTTCGATGACCAGGCCGTCCTCGCCCACGACGATCTCACCCGGATCTTCTACCGGTTGGAGGAGGGTCATAATCGATATCTCGATATATATTCCCGGTAGTTCGGCCGCGGCCACGGGCGGGAAGCGCGGGTCGCGCAGCGCCGAGTTTATAGCCATATCGCGGACGGCTAGGTAGAGCGGCACCGTCGGCAGGACGTAGCCGATGCAGCCGCGCAACATACCACGGCTTTTCAACGTCACGAAGACGCCGCGTTTCTCGAGCAGCTCGGCCGATTCAGGCTTGGGCGGCTCGTACGTCTGCCCCTCCTCCACCGCGGCGCGCAGCGTCTCGCGGGCTATTCTTAAAAGTTCCTTCTCGGCCGGCGTCATCGCCGGCTTTCCCTCTTCGCGCGGGACCTCAGCGCTCTCCGGCGGGCTCATTTCGACCTGCTCCTTTTTTTTACAGGCCGCCCCGGGTATAAACAACGCCACGAGGCAAAGCCATATAGCTATACTACTTAAATTATATTTCTCAACGGTAAACATACCACACAACACCCCTAACTCAATCGGCGGAATACGTGAAAGCGGGGGATTACGAGACTTACTTTGCGTCGAACGTAAAACGCCGAGCCGGGCAAAAACCGACGCTAGTCCCTCGACAACCAACTCAGTTTCGCGGGGCAACGAATCCAAGACGGCGTCGCAGCGACGGAATATCGCAGCCTCTCGGCGTGACAGCAAGTGCGTCTTACCCCTCGGGACAAGAAAACCCGCCCCACCGCCGTAAATCTATCATATCTAATATACGACCGCAAGGACGGCGCGAACGAACGGCCGGGGAACTACCAACCTACGTTAAAAAAGAGGCGTGTAGCTGGCGATTCGCCGGATACCCCGGAGGGTAACCGTCGATGTCCTCGTACGGGAAATCCTCCCTTTACAATGTATATTCGTTTAATATTATTAGAAGGTGCCCAGGGCGCTACGGGAGGGGCCAAGGAGAAAGGACGCCGGCCCCACGGAACCACCGTTTTATCCACGGCGCCGCCGAAATCTCACCCGACGGCGCTGAATCGAAAAGTGAGAGATAGAATGTTTATTTTCGTCAGCTAAAATTAGCTTTACAAATGCGCGAAAGTATGGTATAAGGCATAACTTAGAAAACGGCCGACACAATTAACTAGGAGGTAACTCGATATCGTAGAAAAGAGGGCCCGGGTGAACCGGCGGATACGAGTTTCGGAGGTTCGCCTTATAGACGACGAGGGAACGCAGGTTGGCGTAATCCCCACGCGCGAAGCGCTGGCCCAAGCCGAAGAGAAAGGCCTCGACTTAGTTGAGGTCGCGGCGCATGCTAAACCGCCCGTGTGCCGAATAATGGATTACGGTAAATACCTCTACGAGCAACGAAAGCGGCAGCGTGACGCCCGTAAAGGGCAAACCGGCGGCCTCGTCAAAGAGATAAAAATTAGTTCAAAAATCGAAGCTCACGATATAAATTTTAAAATAAATCACATCAAGAAATTCCTCGAGCAAAAAAACCGCGTTAAATTGACGGTTGTTTTCAGGGGCCGAGAAATATCACACGCCGACCGCGGCCGCGACCTATTGGCTAGGATCATATCCACGCTGGACGGCTACGCCGTAGTCGAAAACCCGCCTACTCTCGACGGTAGGCATATGACGACGCTGCTCGCGCCCGCCCAAAAACGATAGCCTCCTCGTGGCGATTAACGACGCGCCGGGTTCGAAAGGTAGTTACATGCCCAAGATGAAAACCAACCGGGGCGCCGCCAAGCGCTTCCGGCGTACCGCTCGCGGGAAATTTACAAGGCACCGCTCGTGCGGCGGCCACCTTATGACCGGCAAATCGCCGCGGCGACGACGGCGG
Organism: bacterium; assembly: GCA_036480675.1. Classification (GTDB taxonomy): domain Bacteria; phylum RBG-13-66-14; class B26-G2; order WVWN01; family WVWN01; genus WVWN01. Next base: position 7,179 of record JAZGGY010000340.1, read on the forward strand.
CTCCGCCAAAAAGCCTTCGTCTCCCGGGTCGACCGTAAGGAAGTAAAGAAGTTACTCCCCTACGCGCGGCGCAAACGTTAACCTAACAAAAAGAAAGGTTCCGATGGTAAGGGCTACCAACGCGCCTCATCGGCGCCGTCGGCATAAAAAATTACTACAACGGACCAAAGGCTTTCGCGGCGCCCGTAAAAACCTCTACCGGGTCGCGCGTAACGCGGCCTTTAAAGCCCGGCAACACGCTTACGCCGACCGCCGGCGCCGTCGGCGCTTATTAAGACGCTTATGGATAACACGCATCAACGCCGCCGTCAGGCCTTTCGACCTACCTTACAATCGCTTCATGTCCGGCCTTAAGAAAGCGGGCGTTGACCTCAACAGAAAAATGTTAGCCGAAACGGCGGTGCGATCGCCCGACGCCTTCCGTTCGTTGGTAGAAGTCGCGCGCGACGCTCTGAACGAATCCTAAAACCAGGCGTCAAATCGTTTCTTCTCGGCTGCGTGGAAAGAAACGCCAATGCCAGTTAACGAACAGCCGGTAATCGCGTTGACCCTGGGGGAACCCGCCGGGGTAGGCCCCGAAATAGTTGCCAAGTACATCGCCGCCCTAAAGAAGACCGACTTCACGTTAGTCGTCGTTGGGGACCAGCGGCTATTGCGTGACGCGGCTACGAAATTTAATTTGAAAATCCGTAAACTCAACGTGGTGTCGAGGCCGAGCCGCGAGAAATTCGTACCGGACGCCCCCAACTTCACGTCGTTAAAAACCGTGAGCCCCAAAGACGTTGAGCCCGGCAAACCGACGGCGAAGACGGGCCGCGCAGCGATGGCCTTCGTAGAAAAAGCCACCGACCTCGTAATGCTCCACTCCGTGGACGCCGTAGTGACCGCTCCTATATCGAAGAAGGCGATCAACGAAGCCGGGTACTATTTCGCCGGCCACACAGACTACCTCGCCAACCGCACGAATACTTCTAAATACGCCATGTGTTTCCTGGGCGATTCGCTAAGAGTCGCGCTGGCAACGGCACACTACCCTCTACGCAAGGTCCATTCCAAAGTAAAGCTGGCGCGCGTCGTCAGGACCATATCCCTCTTCGACGAATTCCTGCGCACCGTTGGCGTAAAGAAACCCCGCATCGTAGTGACCGGCTTAAACCCGCACGCCGGCGAAAGCGGCCTGTTGGGCGCCGAAGAAATCAACGAAATTGAACCCGCCATAGAAGCCTGCCGGGCCCTGGATATAAACCTGGACGGGCCCGTAAGCGCCGAAGCCGCGTTTATCAAACACGTGGCGGGCAAGTACGACGGCGTAGTCGCTATGTACCACGACCAGGGCCTGGTCCCGCTCAAAGTTCTGAAACCCCACAAAACCGTAAACGTTACGCTGGGGCTCCCCTTCGTCAGGACGTCGGTCGGCCACGGCGTCGGCTTGGATATCGCAGGGCGAGGGGTAGCCAAAGTAGATAGCTTGAAGAACGCCGTAAATTTAGCCGTACAACTCGTGCGCGCCGAGCGCCCGCGGTGACTAAAAAAGCCCGCGGCGCAGAGGTCATTCCTAAACCGCATATTTTGAATCGGACGACACAAAACGAAATAGCCTTGAATAGCGCCCTCGGATGCGCGGCACCCGGTAACGCCGGCGAGGGCGGTACGGATGAGCGTAACTATTATCATTTTACGCTCGTGAACTCGCTCGCCCACGAAATCCGCAACCCACTCAACGCGTTATCGGTTAACCTCAATTTGCTTTCGCGGCAAATCCGCAACGGCCCGGACGCCGATAAACTGGATGCCGCCTTACGAGAGGTCCGGCGGCTCGACGAGCTGTTGACCGCTTTCCTCCGGTTTGCCCGCCCCAAAGTACCTAAAGCGCACGAGCTGAAGCTCGACCACGTATTGGCCGACCTGAAAACGTTTATCGCGCCGGTGGCGGCTACGAGCGGCGTGACGTTAGAATTCGGACCGGGCTCCGACGTCACCGTTAAAACGGACCCGGACCTTTTAAAGCAAGCGTTATTAAACGTTATTTTAAATTCCTTCGAGGCCGGCGCCAGCCGCGTCGACGTACTCGCTGAAGACTGCGGCGACAACGTAGTCATAACCGTACGTGACGACGGCCCCGGCTTAACCGAACCCGCTCGAGCATTCGAACCGTTCTATTCAACGAAACCGGAAGGGTCCGGCTTGGGTTTGCCCGCGGCGCGCGCTATCGCCGAATCTTTGGGCGGCCGACTCGAGCCGGGCGACGTGTCGGCCGGCGCCGAATTAAAATTAACGATCCCCAAGAAGCTGTCTTAAAATGGCAAACGTTACAACACGAGGAGGATCTCGATAGCCTATGTCTCCCAAGAAAAGCCGGTGGAATCGCGAAAAGATCGCCGCCGAAATAAAACAACTGTCAGACAAAGGCGTGCGGCTCACTGTCAAAAACGTCTCTCGGGAACACTCCGCCCTCTATAGCGCCGCGCTGCGGTATTACAGGAGCTGGGGTGACGCGGTAAAAGCCGCCGGCATCGATTACGATTCGATTAAGAAAGAAAGCCGGCGCGAAGCGGTGAAGAAGATTACCAAATGGGACCGCGCGCGCGTCCTGGCGGAGGTAAAAAAGGTCCCATTCGACAAACTCTGGTACGTATACAAAAACAACGTCGCCCTCCATTCGGCAGCGCGCCGGGAATTCGGTTCGTGGCGCAAGGCGCTGGAAGCCGCTGGCTACGACTACGACGAGGTAAATAAAGCGGCGGGTACGCGTTACACGTCATGGACCCGGGAAAAAATAGTAAAAATGATCTGCGAACTACCTCCGGATCGCCTTTCCTACGGCAACATGACCAAAGAGAACTTACTCCTCTATTCTGCGGCGTACCGCAGGTTCGGCAATTGGCAAAACGCGTTGCGCGCCGCGGGTTTGCCGGAAGAACTCGTCAAGAAGAGTTTCAAGAACCGGAAGTGGACGCCCGAGCGCATAATCCAAGAGATCCAAGAGAGATATCACTCGGGCGGGAAGCTCGCCAGCGGCTACATGCAGCGCCACGACCCCAGCCTTTTCTCCGCGGCTTTCAGGCGCTTCGGCTCGTGGGGCGAGGCCATCGGCGCCGCGGGAATCGAATATAAAACCATCCTGCGCAATAAAGCCCATACTCGCTAGACCGCCCCCTTTACCG
>JAZGGY010000341.1:0-11348 GCA_036480675.1 bacterium
AGACACGGCGAAGGCCAATAGAATAATACGGCGACGATTCGGGCCTGACGGCGCTTGGGGAGGTATCGGCTCCACCCTAATACGCGTCGGGGAAGTGTATATCTCTTTGCGGAGTTTATTCCGCAAATCGTACGCCATCTCCTCCAGGTGAAGGATGTAGCTCTCCTTCTCTTCGACGTAACTCGCCAGATATGATAATTCCACCTGATTGACGCGGCCGGTGGCCATCAACCGCGATATATCCTCGTGGCCGCGGTCGATCTGGGCACGGATCTTGGCCATCCTTTCGTCGAGCTCTTCGAGGTAGCCGGCGCTGACCGCTACCGATTCTTCGTATACCTTTTCGTGCTCGGCTACCGCCGCGTCCAGAATGCCCTCGGCAAACTTGGCGCTCTTTTCGGGGTCGTCCGATTGGACGGTTACTCTTATCCCCCGCGTCAACGGCCTATCCCTGCTCTCGGCAAAGATGGATTCGACCTGTACCATATTCTGAAGCTGGGCGGGCGATTCCTTCATGCCCAGTTCGCGACCCACTTTGGCCAGGAAAGGTTTGCTCCAGATGCGGTCGACCACCGTAGGCGGGGCCTCGAGCGGGTACTCCATTACGCGGCCTATCTCGAACGTCGCCTCGACCCTATAAGTATTCTTCAACGTGACGGCGAAAACGACCGCGGCCACCGTAACGATCAAAGGGACGCCGATAACGACCTTGTACTGCCGTCGCAACGTCCGGATAATGTCCGAAATCGTGAATTCCTGGTTGCCGTTTGTCATATTCTTACCCGATGCGGAGAGCGCCGAGCGCCGGAGGGTATAATTTCGTTTATTTTAAATCGAAGCTACCATAGAGGGGCGGCGGTGTCAATAATATTTTAATAAAAAGGCCGCCCTCGGGCGGCCTTTTGCATACGACCCTGGCGCTTTTATGCGCCCGCCGAGAAGAATACGAACGGGTACACGACCGTAACGTCCCCCGCGTCGATGGGCGGGAAACGCCACGTCATTATGCGGCCGCATACCTCTTGCTCCATGGCGGGATTACCCATGGTGGACGAGACGGTCGAGCACGCCGTTACGGCGCCGGAAGCCGCGATGGTAAACCGGACGACGATCTTGCCTTCCATCGTCGGGTTAGTCTTGAGGTATTTCTTGTATATGTACTCGATGCCCGCCTTGCGCTGGTTCACGATGCGGGCGATGACGGCACTCGAGCGCAGGCTGTTGGTAGCCGCGGCGCCGGTTATGCCCGGCGGCGCGACTCTAACCCGGCCCTTCTTGATCTCGGTGCGGCCTACCCTCTTCGCGGTACCTGCGAGCAAGCCGAGGCCCTTACCGCCGCCCAGGCCCAACCCCGGCCCTCCGGGGCCGAAGCCGCCGCCCGTACCGCGACCCACGGTTCCGGAACCGCTGGTCTTAAGGCCGGCTATGTTACCGGCTATAATGTCCAGGTCTCCGCCGGCGCCCATAAGGTCCGCGACCGAGCCGTCTGTGCCCATGGAAGTGATGAGGCCGACGACGCCGACCGAGGCGTAATCCTCGCCGCCCTGGCCGCCGCCCTCGCTACCGCCGCCGCCCGCGGCGGTATCGGTCCCGGCAGTGGAAATGATGTCTTCCGCTTCGACGAGCGGCTCAAGCGGAACCTCTATCGGCTTGTCCACCACCAACTTGGCCACGCGGCGTAAAACCTCCGCGGGCCGGATTTCCTCGGGCTCGGGTACCTCCACGAAATTCACCGAGGTAATAATGAGGATGTTAATGAGGAACATCGTTACCAGCGTCTTCAGGTAATTACGGTCGTCGATGCGAGCCAGGTCGCGGCGCGCTTCCTTGCGCCACGCCGGCATAACGGCGCGCTTGCGCCCCTCGCCGCTTTCGCCGACCTCCTCCTGCTCCTCGAGCTCTTTCTCCAGGCGAGCCTCTTCGACCTGCTCGCGGATCTGCTTGAGGAAGTAGGGGCTTAAAAACGAAACTTCTCCCGCCCGGGCCCAACGCTTTTCGCCCTCGAGCCAGATGAAGTCCATAGCGTTGAACCGGCTCTCGTTTATAAGGCGAACGACCTCGTCCATGTCCATGGGGCCGATGGTGTCGGCGCCGATGCGGACGTGATAGCTCGCATCCTTCTTCCCCAAAGCCGCGTTCAAGAAACCGAGCTCGCCGGCGCGAACCCACTGGTTTTGCTCGGGCTCCCAAACGTAGTTGTCGTCGGTCAGCCGGCCATCCCGCGCCCACCGGGTAACTTCCTCGGGCGCAAGCGGTCCGTAATTCTTCCCGTCAACGTGTATGTACAATCTCTCGGCCATATCATTGAGTGGCCCGGCCCGTTCCAGGGCCCATACGCCACCTCTCCTTATTATACGTTACTCAGAGCGCGGGGCGACGACCCCGTAGGGAGCCGTCGCCCTACGCGTTATTTTATTACTCCGAAGCCACGAAGACGAACGGGTAAACGACTGTTACGCTTCCCGATTTAACGGTCGGGAATCGCCAACTCCGGATCCGTGCGAGAATGGAACCCGAAAGGGCGGGGGAATTCAGCGTGTCCTGAATGATGCTCGCGCTACCCACCGCACCGCCCGCCGTGATGGTGAAGCGGACCGTTATCTTACCGCTACCCAACGTCGGGTTCTTCTTAAGAGCAGAGTTGTACGCGTTCTGGATACCCGCCAGGTGACGACGGATTACGCTCGCGATGACTCGGGGCGACCGGTTGGCCTCGTCCGCGGCCTCGCCGCCTACCGACGATACAGCCCCCGAGACGGAGACCATCTTCTTCGTCAGCTTGCCGCCGGGACCGCGCCCGGCGTAACCACCGCCCAGGCCGGCTATACCGTCCATGCCGCCGCCCAAGCCGGTGCCGCCGGTGCCGCCGGCACCCAAGCCGCCGCCAAACGCGCCGCCGCCGGTCGAGCCGCGCAAACCGCCCAGCCGGGTGGCGATGCCGTCCAAGTCACCGGAAGAACTGCCGGCGCCCAGCAGGTCGGCGATGGACCTACCGGAGCCGGTGCCGAGCGTCGTAATCGCCGCGACGACGCCGGTCGTGGGAATACCCTCGCCGACGCTGCCGCCGCTACTGCCGCTGCCGCCGCCGGTGCCGATACCTTCGGTTTCGGCTTCAGCAAGCGTCCCCATGGTCGTGGTTTCCGGAACCTCGAGCTTAGTCACGCGCTTAACGAGGTCCTCGACCCTGAAGGTCCTTTCCTCAATTTGGGCGTATTGCGAGCCGACCATGAACGCTACCAGTATAGCACCTACCACGGCCAAGACCCGGTAATACCGTACGTTGTCCGGGTCGATCCAAGTACCGGTAGCCTCGTAGCCCGGACCGCGTTTGGGAATAACCACCGCCCTCGCCGCGAAGGGGGGCCGGTACGCGAACTCGAACGTCAGCCCGTCGGCCTCAACGAACCCGGAACGGCCACGCTGCAACGGCACGACGTACCGTCCGGCCTCGCGTTTCAAAAGGCCCAACGTCTTAAGATGCCCGAACGAGAGCATCTCGCCGTCGCCGCCGATTTCGCCGCGGTAATTTTCGGCCAATAACAATTCCGCTTCGCCGCTTTTGCCGACGCGGAATAAAACCGCGGACTTTTTTCCACCGGCCTGAATGATATGGTCGGTGAGGGCCCCACCCATCGTCAGCCTATCCTCGAGGTCAAGCTCCCTTAGCACCTTACCGTCGCGGATAACGCGGAGCCCCAAGACTTCCTTCTTCTTTTTAGTAACCACCTTTGCAATCACCTCCTTTCGTCGGAAATTAGTTTAACGGCTCTTGAGAACGGCCAGCGAAATCTCGCCGTATTCCGCCCGACCGCAGGTGTACATCACCCGTTTAAGGAGTTCGAACGTTATCAGTTTGTCGCCCTGGATGATGACTTCGCCCCGGAACTCTTTGGTCTCGTCCAGCTCGGCGATGGCGCGCTTCAAGTTGGCTATGCGCACCATTTCCTCGTAAAGGCCGTCGATGACGAGGTCCGGGTCCTTCAGCGCTTCGTTGGTGTCGGCGACCTTTCTCCCCTCGACGACGATGGACTCGTTCGTTACGGCCACGATGACCGATTGCGTGGGTTTATTCTCCACCCGCGCCTCGGGCAGCGTCAGGTCCGGCGCGATCGACATAATGTCGCCTTCGGCCGAATAGTTCTGGAAGAGGAAGACAACCAGGATGACGAAGGTGTCTATCAGCGAGACCAACATAAGGCGGGCTTCCCTCTTGCGCCCTTCCTCGGCCCGCTCCTTCATCCTCACGCTCAGCCGGCCCAGCGTTCCTTTTTCCTGTATTTTACTCGCTTGTCTAACCATGATTCACCTCCTCGTCGTTACGAGCGAGCCCCTACTGTGTGATTTGGCCCGAGAGCGCTATATCCGGGAAACCTTCCACAACGCATACATCCATCGCATGGATGATGTTGTCGTAGACAATCTCCGGTTCCGAGATAATAATGATGGACGCTTGGTCGGGGTACTCCTTCTTGACGTCCTTGAGCGTCTCGGTGAGTTTATCCCAGTCGAACTTGTCCCTCTTCATCGGGATAAGCGGCAATATCGCGCCCGCGCCGCCGACGCGCAATCCCTCGTCCGTTATTATCAACGAGAGGTTGAGCTCGCCGGCCTGGGGCGTCATCGTGCTCTCTGCCGAGTGTCCCGTTGTGGTCGGTAGCGAGATCTCGATTACCGCGGTTTGAAGAAGCGCCGCCGACATCAACAGAAAGCAGCAGCACACCACCAACATGTCGATGAACGGTACGAGCTCCGGGTCTGCCCAAACTTCGCGGTTCTTTATTCTCTTCTTGGGAGCGAATGCCAAAGGCTATCAACTCCTTACGTTACGCCCGGCCGAGATTACAGCTTGCCTTCGTATTCCGCCAGGGCGTTGATGAGGGGGACCATGCTGGCGTCGATGTCGTTGTTGATGCGCGTCACGCGGCCCTGGAGCACGCCGTATATGACGAGCGACGGGATGGCGACGATCAGGCCGAAGGCGGTGCAGTTCATGGCCTCCGAAATACCCTCGGAGAGCATGGTCGCCTTCTCGGCCGCGGAGGCGCCGCCCAGCGCGGCGAAGGTCTTGATCAAGCCGGTAATAGTCCCCAGCAGGCCCAAGAGAACGGCCACGTTACCCAACATAGCCAGGTAGGGCGTCCTCTTATCGAGGCGCGGCAACTCCGCAAGGCTGGCCTCGTCCACCGCGTCCTGCACGTCCCGCATGCTGCCGCCGGCCGCGGAGAGCGCCGCCCGCGTGATGCGGTAGAGCGCCGCGTCGGAACGGTTCGCCAGCGCCTTGGCCTGTTCCACTTTCCCCTGTTTAATCATGTTGAGTACTTCGCGCGTGAACCGCTCGGCGTTTACGTTCGACTTGATGAATACGAACCACACGCGCTCGATGGCGATCGAAATCGCGAATATGCCCGTGACTAGGATGGGATGCATCCCCCAGCCGCCGGCGCGATAGGACTCCGCCAAGAAATTGAAAGTTTCCATGCCTCACGCACTCCTTTCGTTAACCTCTACCCGTCGACTCTACCCAGCCTTGCGCCCGCGCCCGGAGCTACCTTTTCATTTCGCGGCCCGGGTGCGGCCGCGGTCGATTAGAACCAGTATTAAGGCCGCTGTGGCCGCGGCGCCCGCGGTTATGCCGTATACCTTGACCTGCGTCCACTCCTCATTATACGCCTGGTAGCCGGTCGCGCCGCCGGCAGTGGCCGCGGTGGCGACCGCCATCCAGAGGAGCGGGTTTTTAACGTAGTCGAATTTCGTTTCCTTTATCGCGCGCTCGAACTCTTCCTTATCGATGGGGCGCAGGATATCGTCCCAAAAGTCGCGGGCGAAACGAACCGTCTTGAAGTTGGGTTGCTGGCGCTTGATGAAGAGCGCGACGGGTCTCTCGAGCCGCCCCTCGATGACGACCTCTTTAAATATGTACTCGCCTTCGGCCGTGCGCTCGGCTTCGACGCCCGCCTCCTCCTTGATCTCGGCCTCGCCCTCCCCCTCCTGGCCTAATGCGGGCACCCAACCGAAGGCCAGCACCGCTATAATTATAACCGTAAAACCCTTTGTTGGCAAGTTTTTAAGCATTTTTCTCTACCCCCGTCAGGGGAACTCGGTTACGGGCAGCCTACCGCTCCTAAGCTAGAACTCCTCGCCCAACGGCTCCTCCTCCGGAGCCGCGCCGGTATCGCCTAACTCCTCCGGCGTCCCCACGGCCTCGAAGTCTATATCGCCGCTGGTCTCAACTTCATAACCTGCGCCCTCGCCTTCGCCGGGCACCGGCAGCGCCTCTTCTTCACCCTCGCCGGGGGCCGGCAGGGCTTCTTCCTCGCCTTCGCTCTCGGGCGCAACTGCGGGCGTGGCTTCGGCTTCGGCCTCAGTAGTAGTTTCGGGGCCGGGCTCGCTTTCCTCAAACGCCGGCGTTTCCTCAATCGGCGCAGGCGTCGGCTCGGCGAATTCCTCTTCTGTCGTCGGCGCGCCGAATTCGGCTTCCTCGCCCGGCACTATCGGGAGCTCGCCTTCGCCTTCGGGCGGCGGCCACTCCTCCATCGGCATCTCGCCCTCTTCGGGCTGAACGCCGCCGAACTCTTCGGGGAGGCCCGTCTCCTCGAAAACCGGCTCGGCCGAGGGGAAACCGCCCTCCGGCACGAGCGCGAAGTTAAGGCCGTACGAGTCGCCGCGCTCGCGGGTGACCTCGACGCATACGATGTTGTCGCCGAGGTGGATAGCGCTCGAGACGTCATAGGTGTCGGGCTTGACCCACGGGTCTTTGGCGTATAGGTCGGTCTGGCCGATAAGGGTCCCGTTGACGTAGAGCTTGTACGGGCCGCGGCTCTGGATGACGGCCTCGTAATTTGCCGGGTCGTAGGTGAAGGAGAACTTCTTGCGGAAGAAAACGGTCTCGTCGAGGGCGCCGCCCCAAATGGTCGTCGGGTCGCCCGGGACGCGGGCGACGACCTTCTCCTCGTCCTTAACGCGCCAGCTGCTCGGGCCGGCGGCGGGCCACATCGCGTCGTCGTAACTAACGTCGAGCCAACCGTCCTCGTAGACGTTGGACACGACCCAGCCGGCGTCGCTGGTGAAGCCCTGCATGCCGACGTCCTCGTACTTGACGACTTCGTACGGCCGGATGAGCAGGAGCTGGTTGTAAGCCTTACGCGACCACTTGGAATCGACCCCGGCCGCCTCGGCCACGTTGACCGCCTCGCCGTATTCCATTACCGCCTTCTCTTCCAACGGTATGGCCTGCTCCTCGAGGGTGGCGGTATATTCGTAGTAAGCGTTTTCGAGGAGCGGTTTGCGGGGGTTGTCGTCCGGAAGCGTCTCCCAGTACTCGGGCCGGAGCTCATCCGGGATTTCGGCGTTGCGCAGCGTGTCGCGGAAGGAGACGTAAACGTCGGCCATCCGGCAGTGGGCCGCCACCTGCCACTTGGGGACGCCCAAGCTGGCGATGTCGGTGTAGCCGGCGATGAGGTCCTGCGACTGTTTGACTTTCTTCTGGAGGTTGGCCTCCATCACCCTCTGGGGCATGGTGAACTGGATGGCCTCGTAGTCGTCGTACTTGGCGTCGGTCACCTTGAACTCAGATTCGGCGGCGTATTTTTCGGTGCCGCCGACGTCGAAGCCCTGGTCGACCGAGACCTTGTAGATGGCGACGACTTCCTTGTGGCGCTCGAGGGCGTCGGCCGCGCGGCCCAACTTCTCCTCGGCCCGGGCCCGGCGGAAAGTAGCCTCCAGACGCGGCCGGGCCTCTTCGGGGAACTCCTCGGTGAACCGGGCGAAGGTGTTGGCGGCGCGCGTCCAATCTGCCTGCTGCTCGTACATCAGGCCGGCGCGGAACAGCGACTCGCTGGCCAGGGTGGAGCCTTTATACTCGGGATGCTCGGCAATCTCCAAATAGACCGTCGCCGCGGCGTCCCAATCTTCTTTGCGCTCGTAGCACTCCGTGGACTTCTTGTACGCCATCTTGATGTCGTCGGCCCCGGGATAATCCTTTATGTATTCACGGTACACGCGGGCCGCGTTGTCCCAGTCGCGGATCTTGTAGTAGGTGTCGGCGGCCTTGCCGAGGCTCAGGCGGCCGACGTCGGTCCCCTTGTGGTCGACGGCGTTGGCCTCGTATGCCTGGGCTTCGGCCTGCTTGGCCGCGAACGCCGCGGCCTCGATGGGCCCAAGCGGCGGGTAGATGACGATAAAGTCCTCGTACTCCGCCTCCGCGACGAGGAGCTCGGGCTCGATGGTGGGCTCCTTGATGGCGGCGATGGTGATGCCGGCGCCCTTCATCTCCGCGGCCTTGAGGCCCGTCAAGCCGGACAGGCTCTTGGCGCGCTCGCTCGTTTCGCTGACGCCCCGGTCCTTGGCCTCGCGCTCGGTCCGGGCGTACCACTGTTTAGCCAGGGCGTAGTTGCCCTCGGCCGTTTCGTACGCGCCGGCTTTCTCGTAAAACTCCCCCTCGTTGAAGTACGACTTCGCGATGCTCTCGGCGGCGTTCACGTAAAGCTGGTTGTGTTCCTTTTGCTTTTTGGAGTCGAGGGCGGTGGCGTACCTGTCGACCAGCTTACCGTACGCCTCGCGGGCGCGGTCGTAGTCGTCGACGTAGAAATATATCTCGCCGACTTTGGAGAGGACGGTGGGCACCTCGACGCTTTCGGGGTACTTATCGACGAAAGCGTTGCAGGCGCGGACGAGGTTGGCCTCGTTCAACGTCAACGACTGCACCGGCATTTCGATGGGGCCGTAGGTTACGAGGCCGTTGGTGGCGCCGGCGCCGGCCGCCACCGGGGGCTCGGGCGCTGCTTTTTTCTCCTTGGAACCCTCGACGTCTCCCTGGAAGATCTCGTCGTACGAGACTATGGCGTTGAAGAGAGATTGTTCCTGGGTGAACTTCTCGTCCCACTTTTCTATCTTGAACCGTTCGCGGTCGATGTAGCCCAGCGCCGTCTTCTGATACTGGTCGCCCGCGTTCGCGAAATCGCCGGCGGCGAAATAGGATTCGGCCAGATAGAAATTAACGTGGTACGCCTTCTCGTTGGTGGGGAAAGAGGCCAGGTACTGGTTGTAGCGGTTGATAGCTTCCTGGTAAAGCTCTTTGGCTTCCTCGGGATGGGTCCTGCTCTTACGCTCGGCCTGCATGTTGAAGTAAACGGCGATCTCGTAGAGGGCGTTCTCCCAACGCTGCAGCGCCTTGTGGCGGACGTCGAGGTCTTCCTGATTCTCGTACCACGCCGCGCCCGGGCCATAGTTGTCGACGATGCGGACGCGCGTCTTGTGGGCGCTATCGTAGTCTTCCTCGCGGAGGTAGCATTCCACCAACGAATCGAGGAGTTCGGGCGCGCGGTTGTAGTCGGGGTAATATTCGAGGACGGTCTCGTAAGCCGTGGCCGCGGCCTTCAACTTGTCCTGCTTGTAGAGGTAGACGTCGCCCAATTCGTGCAGGATCTCGGGCGAATAGTCGCGCTCATTGCCGCCGCGGAACTCGGCGCCGTAGTAGCCTATGGCCTTGGCGATGGCGGTCTCGTCGTTGGGGTCGCTCGACCACTCGGTCAGCGAGATGGCGGTAAACTCCATCGCCTCTTCGGTCAGCACCGATTGCTTGTTGGAGCTCTCGATGAGGTTGGTGAAGGCGTCGATGGCTTTCTGGTACTCGGCGGAGGAGACGCCGATGTCGCCCTGGTTGTAGAACGCCCACCCCATCTTGTAGAGCGCCTTATCGTAGAAGTTGAGGTTGGTATCCGGGACCAGCGCGTAGTATTTCACGGCCTTGTCGAACTCGTACTGGTCGAAGAAGTACTCGCCGATGCGGAAGTACGCCTCCGGCACGAACTTGGATTCGGGGTAAAGTTGGGTGAGTTTATATAAGGTCCGCGCCGCCTCCTCGTCCTCGAATTGGGCCTTGAGGCAGTAGCCCAGGCCGTAATACGCGACGTCGGCGTACGGGAAATCCTTGTACTTTAGGCATATCTGCTGGTAGGCGGCGATGGTCCTCTCGTAGTGGGGCTCGGGTTCGGGCTCGGTGAATATCTGTCCCCCTTCGCCCGCGGTCTCGAGGCGCAATTGGTAATCGTCGAGCGCCCTGACGTGCTCCTCCTCGGAACGCTCGATGTAGAGCTCGCCCAGCGCGATTAGGACGTCCGGCGTATACGGGCTTATGGGATATTTGCCCAGGAACTCCTCGTACTTCCGGACGGCCTCGTTGCGCCGCTGGCGCTCCTCGGTGGCGAGCTTGCCGGTTTTATCGAGGCGCTCGGACTCCAGGCTGTCGAGTTCCGATTGGCGTTCGGCGATCTTCTCCTGGAGCTCCCCGATGGCCACGTCTTCCTTGGCGATCGAGTCGTCGCGGGTGATGACGATTTCCTTGGGCTTGCAGCCGACCGCGGCAAAAATACAAATCGCGGCCGCCGCCAACGCGCCGCTGTACATATTAGCCTTCATATAAATCACCCTGTTTAGACCCGCCGGGCGCCGATATGTTTTAACCGGCGCGGCGGTTTGCTAGGGTACTTCTTCCTCGGATTCCTCGGTACTTCCAGCACCCGGCTCCGGCAGTTCCTCCTCGGCGGCCTCGCCGCCCTCGGCTCCTTCGGCCTCTTCGCCGGACGCCTCTTCAGGGGGCGTCTCGGCGGGGGCTTCCTCGGGTGGAGTTTCCGCGGGCGGCGCTTCGGTCGGCGCTTCCTCGGGGGTGAGACCCGGCTCGCCCTCAGCCGCCTCGGGCGGCGTCACGGTCGTGGGCGGCACGTACGTGGGTCGGTAGGCGCCGGTCTCGCCGGGCTCGGTCGTAGTTTGACCGGGTATGACGTTGTATTTCTGGATCTCGCGCCGGTAAATTTGTTCCGGCGTCTCGAGCTGCTCGTCCTTTTGGCCGATTATTATCTGCTCTTTACGGAGCTCGTGTATGTGGACTTCTTTCTCGAGCCGCTTCTTCTCCTCGCGGACTTTCACCAGCTTCTCGACCATAACCTCGTCGTACGACAGAAGCTCCTTCTCGATCTCCTGGGCTCCGCGGAAAGAGATGGTGGCCAGGCCGTAGTCGGCGCCGAGTATGACGTTACCGCCGGTGATGGAGCGGCCGGTAAACCAGAGCTCGAGGTCGTTGAGGTCTTCGACGAGGCGGTTGACTTCCTGCTGCTCCAGGCGGATCTGCGCCTGGACGTCGGCGCGGCCTTTATCTTTGGCTATCTTGTTGAGTTCCTGGAGGGCGGTGCTGACGCGTTTGACGTTCTCGACCTCGGCGATGATGCCCTCCAAGATCTTGGCCACCTGGGGGTCGCCGGCGAACTCCGCGGCTAGCGAGAAGTTGTTGACGACGTACTCGTACGTGCTAATGGCCTTGTCGTACTTGCCCTGGCCCAAGTAGCAGTGCGCCA
>JAZGGY010000342.1:0-16864 GCA_036480675.1 bacterium
GCCGAAATAATCGCGACCAGAACCGCTCTTCGCATACCTGTTCCCCTATTTCAATTGGACGCGGCCGCGGCCCGTAAACCGCTCGAGGGAACGTATCAGTTGCCGCGTCGGATTACAGCTGAATTCCGGCCGGGCGCGGATGACGACTTCGCGGCCGTCGCGCCGGACGTGGAAGAACACGGGGCACCGGCCGACGTGGCGGCCTATTACCTTCTCCATATCCGCTAAAAGCTCGGCGTCGGCGTTCTCGGGCAACGTTATGTGTATCTCCCGCGCGAACCGGTACTCCGCGTCCTCGAGCGACGTGACGTCGTCGGCGATTATTTTATACGCCCCCTCGTCGCGCCGCACGTTCCCCTGTACGAGCACCGGCCTGTCGACGAAGATAACGAATTCCGCTTTGGCGTAGCAATCCGCGAAAACTATGATCTCAACGGCGCCGTCGTCCTCGAGCGTAAAGAACGCCATCTCCCGGCCCTTCTTGTCCGCTATGGTTTTGATGCGCCCCACCATGCCGCCGACTTTCGCCGTCCGACCGGCGCGGCCCGCCAAAACGTCCCCCACCGTAACGGCGCCGTGCCGGGTCAAGACGTCGCGGTAGCGGTCGAGGGGCTGGCCCGAGATGCTGACGCCCAGGAGCTCCTTCTCGTAGCGGAGGAGTTCGAGGTGGTGCCACTCGCTTCCCCCGACCTCGGCCTCCCCGGCGCCGGTCTCCTCTTCCCAGGAGCCGAGGAGGCTCCCCTGCCCCAACGTCCGGTCGCGGTGGAGCCGCTTGCCGACTTCCAACGCCGCGTCCAGGCCCTCGTACAGCGGCGCCCGACCTTTCCCGAAAGGATCGAACGCGCCCACCTTGATAAGCGATTCGATAACGGCCCGGTTGACGATGCGCAGGTCCACGCGGCTGCAGAAATCGGTAAGACTAACAAAAGGCCCTCGCCGGTCGCGCGCCGCCACGATCTCGTCAATCGCCGCCCGGCCAACGTTCTTTATGGCCCCCTTGCCCATACGTATGCGGTCGTCGTCCTCTACCCAGAAATTGTACCAGGAGGAGTTGATCTCGGGCGGGAGGATCTCGAGGCCCATTTGGCGGGCGCTCCTGACGTACTGGACGATCTTGTCGGCGTTGCCCTGCTCGGAGGTGAGCAGCGCCGCCATAAACTCGGGGGGGTAATTGGCTTTGAGGTACGCCGTCTGGTAGGAGAGGACGGCGTAGGCCGTGGCGTGGGCCTTGTTGAAGCCGTACTCGGCGAAGGGCGCCACGGCGTCGAAAATCGCCTCCGCCTCCTCGCGGCCGAACCCGCGGCGGCGCGCGCCCTCCACGAACGATTCCCGCTGCGCCCTCATCTCGCGCCGCTTCTTTTTACCCATCGCGCGGCGAAGTATATCCGCCTGGCCCAGCGAATAACCGGCGACCTCGCTCGCGATCTTCATCACGTGCTCCTGGTATAGAATGGCGCCGTAGGCATCTTCCAGGATCGGCTCGAGCGCGGGATGGAGCGGCGGCGCCGTCGCCCGGCCTTGCTTGCGGTTGATAAACTGCTCCGTCGCGCCGGAGCCCATGGGCCCGGGCCGGAAGAGCGCCAGGATGGGGATGAGCTCTTTGAAGGTGCGCGGCGCCACGCGGCGACACAGGTCGCGCATCCCTTCGGACTCGAGCTGGAACACGCCGTCGGTATCGGCCTGGCATAAGAGGTCGTACGTGGCGTCGTCGTCGTAGCTCACGTTCTCAAAGGTAACGTCTACCCCCCGCCGGCGCTGAACGGCCTTTATAGCGTCCTCGATAACCGTCAACGTCTTCAGGCCCAGGACGTCCACCTTGAGCAGGCCCATAGCTTCTACCGCGTTCATGTCGAACTGGGTAGTTACCTCTTTCTTCCTGCCGCGGTAGAGGCCTGTGTATTTCGTCAACTCGTCGGGGGCGATAACGACGCCCGCGGCGTGCACCGACGGGTGGCGCGTCAAACCCTCGAGCTGGAGCGCCAGGTCGACGCACTCTCGAATGCGGTGGTTATCCTCGTACTCGCGCTTGAGGACCGGGTTCTCCTTCATGGATTCGGCGAGAGGGACCATGGGATTGATCTCTTTCGAGATCATGTCGGCTTCCGCGTACGGGATTTCGAGCACTCGGCCCACATCCTTGACGGCGGCGCGCGCCGCCATGGTGCCGAAAGTAATTATCTGGGCCACGCTTTCCTGGCCGTATTTCTCCGTAATGTACGCCACTACTTCGTCGCGGCGCTGGTCGCCGAAGTCGATGTCGAAGTCCGGCATCGATATCCGCTCCGGATTCAGGAAGCGCTCGAAGACCAGGCCGTGTTCGACGGGGTCGACGCCGGTTATGCGTAAAAGATACGCCGCCAACGACGACGCCGCGGACCCGCGCCCGGGGCCCACCATGATGCCGCGGCTGCGCGCGAACCGCACGACGTCCCACACGATGAGGTAGTACGCCTCCATCCCCATCTGCGTAATGACGCCGAGCTCGTACTCCAGCCGCTCCCGTATTTCGGGGCCGGCGTCGGGGAAGCGCCGCGCGAGCCCCTCGGACGTAAGTTCGCGGAGGAAATCGGCCGCGGCCCTGCCCTCCGGAACGTCGAAGCGCGGCAGCCGGACCTGGCCGAAGATGAGCTCCACGTTGCACCGTTCCGCGATATTCGCCGTCTCCTCGAGGGCCGCGGGAAGCTCGGCGAAAAGCGCCGCCATTTCCTCGGGCGACTTCAAGTAGACCTGGTCGGTCTCGAAGCGCATCCGCCCCGGGTCGCTCAGTTTCTTGCCGGTTTGAATACAGAGCAACACGTCGTGGGCGCGCGCGTCGCCGGCGCCGACGTAGTGGACGTCGTTGGTGGCGACGAGCTTGAGATTATGGCGTTCGGCCAGCTCGTAGAGGCCGCGGTTGACGCGGTGCTGCTCCGGCAAGCCGTGGTCCTGCAGCTCGAGGAAGAAGTTCTCCCGCCCGAAGATATCGGCGTACCGGCCGACGACGCGGTCCGCCCTGGCCCAATTGCCCGCCAATACCGCCCGCGCCACGTCGCCCTTGAGGCAAGCCGACATAGCGATCAAGCCGCGGCCGTACTGCCCCAGAAGCTCGGCGTCCACCCGCGGCTTGTAGTAAAAACCCTCCAGGTAACCTTTGGTCGAAAGCGTCAGGATGTTGCGGTAGCCCTCGTCGTTTTCGGCCAAGACGACAAGGTGGCCGCCGGCTTCGCCCCGCGGCCCCGTCTTCTTCACCAATCGGCCTTCCGGCGCGACGTAGAGCTCGCAACCGATGATGGGCTTCACGCCCTCGTCGAGGGCCAACTTATAAAAGGGGACGGTACCGAAAAGGCCGCCGTGGTCGGTGAGCGCCAACGCCGACATACCGAGCTCGCGCGCGCGGGCGACGAGCTCGCGCGGCCGGCACATGCCGTCGAGAAACGAATATTCGCTGTGGACGTGGAGGTGGGTAAACTCGGCCAATGCGGACACCCTTCGCCCGATTATACCTAACGTTGGGGCCGGCCGCAAGGGCGCCGTCGGCGGGCCGAAATTATGGCGGGAGGACTATGTCGCCGCTCGAGGTGAGCCGCCGCGCCGCGCCGTCGAGGCCGACGAGGAAAAGGTCGCCCGGCCGGCCGGCGCCGGCGACGTAGAAGACGGCCCGCGAGCCGCGCGCGAAGCCGACCAGGTTCGCGCCCTCGGCCAAAACCTTAAACCGCTCGCGCTCGAGGTCTACGGCGTAAATGGTAGGCTTGCCGAACACTTGCGGCGTACACTGTACGGCGAAGTACCGGCCGTCGACCGAAAGGGCGGCCCGCGTCGCCGGGTCCTTCCCCTCGAGTTCCAAGAGGGGCTCGTCGGCGCCTCGGCCGCCGGCGACGACGAAGACGCCGTTCCGTACGATCTCCTGGGATTTTTTGTCGGCCTTGGCGGCCACGATTACGACGTCGTCGCCGCGAACCGCGGCCGACGGCAGCCAACCGAGCTCGTGGGCTTTCGCGCCCAGAAGCGGCCGCACGGCTCCCCCCTCGAGCTCGTAGCGCGCCACTGTCAACTTATTCTCGAGTATTAGCGCGTCGTCGCCCACAAAGCCGTAGACGGCCCGCGTCGGGCCCAGGTAGCGGGCCGCGTCGCGTCCCGGCTCGAGGAGGTACGCGCCCGCGTCGAAGGCGTAATCGTTCCGGGATTTTAATTCGCCTTTACCGCCGGCCGCCGCCTCTTCCATCGGGACGGGGCACTCCGTCGGCTCGACGACGAACGCCACCCGGCCTTCGGGCGAGAAGTTGAAGTCGCGGAAGCGCGCGCCGCACCGCCAGGCGAACGTCCTGGCGCGACCCTTTTCGTCGGTACCCGTTTCGCGCGCGACGCCGGACGGAAAGGAGGCGACGACGCGGTCCCCGCCGCCCGAGAATTCGTACTCGTGGAGGGAGGAATCGCGCCCGTAATAAAGGCGCCGGCCGTCGGGCGAGACGGCGACGTCGCTTTGGCCGTCGCAGCGGAGGCCGAGCTCCTTAACGCCGCCGGCAGCGGATACCGCGACCACCGCCGCGCCCTCCTCGGCCAACCGGGCGACGTAGACGACGTCGTTGAGGTCGTCGGAGCCGGCCGCCGGCCACTCGACCTCCCGGGCGCAGGAAGCGAGGAGAATCACGGCCCCGGTAAATAAACATTTAGGCGCAGAGAAACGGAAGTAAGAGCGTTTCCGCATAGTCATAGTTTAACATAAGAAAGCCGGCCGGAAAACCGGCCGTAACCTTTGACTTCCCGACCGCCCGCGGGTATAATGTAAGTAGCGGTAATCGTTATGAACCAAAAAAGGGAGCGCTGATATGAGGGATTTACATTTAGGCGGCGAACTAGCCGGGGGCGTTCTTGTAGCCGTCGCCATTTTTTGCGCCACGGGCGCTCTGGGCGCCTCGAGCCGGGTCGTAAATTCCTTCCCGGCCCCGAGCGCACACCCCTGCGGCTTGGCTTTCGGCAACGGCATACTTTTCGTGAGCGATTACGAAACGAAGACGATCTACCGGCTTAACCCGGAAACGGGCTCCGCACTCAGCTCGTACGTGCCGTCGCCGCTTCCGGACGGCAACGTTTACGGCTTGGCCTTCTACGGTACTCGCCTTTGGGCGAACGCGGCGCGGCGCGACCGCGCTTGCCTTTATAAAATGAGGCCCGCTACCGGTTCCGTAGTCGCGAGCTACGTCATTGCCGGGCTCGACGCGGCGGAAGGGATAGCCTTTTACGGAAGCTACGTCTACATCGGTAACAACTCGCCCACCGATTTATACATCTACAAATTCCGTCCGGCGACCGGAACGATCGTTAAAAGCTGGCCCGGCGGGAAATACCCGGGGGGACTAACGGTGATCACACACCCTGACACCGAAGAGAACGTCTTATTGAATTCCGGGACGGTCGACGGGTGGGTCTACGTAGACGATCTCGAAGGCCGACGCTACGAAGGTTACGCATTCAAAATCGCCGTTACTTGCCCTTGGTACCAATATCGAGGGGACCTCGCCGGTAGAGACGGTACCCATATTTTCTACGCCTCCGACTATTTCGATCATATTTACGAACTCAAAATAAATTGGCTCGGCGGCGCCGTCGCGCCGACCTCCCTCGGCCGCGTTAAGGCCTTATTCCGGTAAATGCCAGCATTCCCCCAACGCAAACCCCGCGGCGCGGCGGGGTTTCTTGCCATTAGATTACGATCTTCAAAAATTTCCGCTTCCCTACCTTTATAATCTCGCCGCCGTCGAGGCGCCCCCCCAAGGCTTTCGTAGGGGACGACCTTCAGGTCGGCCCACGTTAGAAATCAACACTAAATATAAGGTGGCCGCACCTGAAGGTACGGCCCTACGTTTAGACGCCACGCGGCCCGTTATTCACAACTCGACCTGCACGAACCGCCGTTTCCCTACCTTTATAATCTCGCCGCCCGCGAAGCGGACCTCGGCCTGCGCGTCCTCCACCTTCTCGTCGTTTATGGTCACGGCGTTCTGGGCGATGAGGCGGCGGGCCTCGCTTTTGGAGGGCGCCAGGCCCGCCTCGTACAAGAGGGCCGCCAGCGCGATGGGGTTGGCCGAGGGTTTATGGGTCGGGATATCTTTAGGCGTCAGGCCTTCATTGTGTACGCGCTCGAAGCGTTCCTCGGCGGCTCGAGCCGCGGCGGCGTCGTGGTAGAGCTCAACGACGCACCGCGCCAGCTCCATCTTGACCTCTTTGGGGTGGGCGCTACCGGCTTTTAATTCCTTTTGTACCCGCTTCAATTCCTCGACCGTTTTGAGCCGGAGTATTTCAAAATAATCCAGCATCAGCTCGTCCGAGACGGACATGAGCTTGCCGTAAATTTCCTCGGGGGCCTCGGTCACGCCGACGTAGTTGTCGAGCGACTTCGACATCTTCCGGACGCCGTCGGTACCGACCAGCAGCGGCGTTATGACCGCGACCTCGGGCGGCTGGTCGAACTCGCGCTGGATGTCGCGCACTACCATCAGGTTGAACTTCTGGTCGGAGCCGCCCAGCTCCACGTCGGCCTGGAGCGCCACCGAGTCGTACGCTTGCGCCAGCGGGTAGAGCAACTCGTGGAGGCTGATGGGCAAACCCTCGGCGAGGCGTTTGGCGAAGTCGTCGCGCTCGATCATGCGGGCTACGGTGTACTTGGCGGCGAGGCGGATGACGTCGGCGAAGGACATGGGCTCGAGCCACCGGCTGTTGTAGTCGATAATCGTCTTCTCGCGGTCGAGGATTTTAAACGCCTGGTCGCAATAGGTCTCGGCGTTGGCGCGGATCTCCTCCATCGACAGCGCGGGCCGGGTCTTGGAGCGGCCCGACGGGTCGCCGATGCTGCAGGTGAAATCGCCCACCAGGAAGACGACCTCGTGGCCGAGGTCCTGGAAGTCGCGCAGCTTGTTTAAGACAACGGTGTGGCCGAGGTGGATGTCGGGCGCCGTGGGGTCGAGGCCGAGCTTAACTTTCAACGGCCTCCCCGTCTCGAGCGACGAGCGGAGCTTGGCGCGCATGTCGTCCTCGGTGAGGATTTCCAGCGCGCCCTCGCGGATGAGCGCGAGCTGTCGCTCGACTTCGGCTTCGGTCTTGGCATCGGCTCGGGTCGTCATATCGGTATTTCCTCGCCGTGGGGCTCGCCGGATATAAAAAAGGCATAGGACCTAACAACGCCCTATGCCCCCACCGCCGGCGCGGCGAGGCCGCTATTGGTAGTAATACATCGCTTTTATTCGGCCCCAGGCGTTACCCTCGGTATTGGCGGCCGGGGATTCGCGGGGGCTTTTAATATTTTGAGGTTGAGGTTTGGCGCGTTCGCGGAAATCGGTCAGGTTGTCGCCGGTGTCGTACGAGTTCCCGTTGACTTCGTTGTGGGTCGGGCCGGATTTACGCTCTAAGCTGTTGCCGCGGCTCACGCCCGGATGCTGCGTGCCCTCGTAATAAGGCCAGCGCACCGGCCCCCAACCAACGGCGTCCTGTTTCTGGCCGTTGGCGCGTTCGAGTATAATGCCGCCCTTGCCCTTCATAAAATCCATCGAGAGATCGCAATAGAAGTCGGGCTTATAGGAGTACTTCGACCAGGCGTCCCGGTCCTGCTCCCGGCCTATGAGGTAAAAACCGTGATTCGGGATTACGACCTTCTCCTGGCCTTTTACCAACGCAACCCTTTCGAGGCCGCGCTTGGAAGCGATGCGTATCCGCCACTCGTTAAGGTCAACGTTGGCCTTGCCAGCGTTATAGAGCTCTATAAACGGCGGCGGCGAGCTTGCGTCGGCGTCGTACAAGACTTCGGATATAAAAACCTTGTCCGCCGGGTCGGCCGCCAAGCTAACGCTGGCAAGCAGTACGCATACTAGTATGTACGTCGATACCCGCAAGCCACAGTTCTCCTCTCACTAACATTATGCCAGACCAGGCCATATCTGTCAAGCGAAAACGGAGCTTGCGTCCTCTGCCCTGGCCCACCCCCACCCGAGTGGGCTCGTAACCGAATATCGAGCCTAAACCCTTCCCCAATTATCCGTAACGGACGGTGCGTCCCCGTTTCAGTCCTTTTTTAATCGTCTTGGCAACGTTTCCTAATACTCGCCGGCGCACAAAAAAGCGGCGCTCGAGCCGCCCCGCAGAGATACCGCACGGTAAATTTTATGGGGTTCGGGCCGCCGTTCAGTAAACGGCCCGTTCCGCGCGCTCGTCGTCGCGACGCGGCGTTACTACCTCTTCTCTCGCGTTATCCTAGTCGGCCTCGCCGCAACGGCAGGGCGGGAATTTATCGCCCCGGGACAGCGCTACCTCGTGACCGCAATTGTCGCAACGGCATGCGTCCGTCAACGGCGTCGGCAATCCGGCGCGGTACGCCATAATTACCCCTCCAAATCCTCGCGGCTCACGTCCCCGCGCGTTCGGCCCCGACCGCCGGACGGTTCCCCTACCGGTATTCGGTCCCTTCACAATTCGGGCACGCCGGCAGCCCGTCGTCGGGGTCGTCGAGCCGCACGATTTGGTCGCAGCTCGAGCACACGTATAAACCGACGCCGGGTTGTTCGCCAGTATTCGACATTTCAACCATCCCTTTCCCCTGCCGCGAGCCATACCCGCACGCGGGAAGGAGAATATATTAACCCAAACCGCCTCGGTTGTCAAAGGGATTTTAATCGCGGCGCATGCGCCGTTTCCGCCCGAGGACGCCGCCGCGGCGTCCCCGGCCGCCCGGCCGAATGTCGCCGAACGGGACGCCGGCAAACGGACGAAATAACTTGACGGCGCGGTTATATTGTAATTAATATACTTGGAGAAAATGCTTACGTCACCCCCGTCAATTATTTCGCGGAGGTTCGTTATGAAGACGGCAGCGGGAATTATAGCGCTCGCGACTCTCGCGCTTGCGGCCGGCGAAGGTCAAGCGCAGTTGCCCGCCGAAACTTGTTCGATAACGTTGACGCCGGAGCAAGAGCGCGTCGTCAACGAGGCCGAAGGCGGAAACGCCGAAATAACGCTCACCGAAGAACAGGTCGAAGCGATGCGGCGCGTCTTCCCGCGCGTCGTCGTCAACAAGCTCACCATCTCCAAACGCCACCTCCGCGGCACGCAAAAAGGCGGCTGCGAGGTCGTCGTGAGCTCCGAGGACGGCGTAACGATGGCGCCGCAGCCGGCCGAGGACGACGAACCTTAACCGGGGCGACGGCATCCGGCACGGTCGTCAGCCCCGGTTCGGCTCGGAACTTCCGGCGGTTGCCGTTACGACGCTAACACCCTAGCCGTATAAGCGTACGGGCGACGGCTGGTATCGCAGCTCTCCTCGTAAACATCATTTCAAACCTCGCTCAAAAAAGTATGCCAGCCGACTGCTCTACTATTAACGAATTACTCAAGCGGTAAGGACGCGGCAATAAAAATACCGGCGGCATAAACCTTGCCAGCCGGTATTTATTTATGCTATATTTAAAGTTAAAAAGGGAGCAGCCCATGGCCAAGTTCGACCCGAAGAAGATGGCGGTAACCTTCGACGACGTGCTGTTGAAACCCCGCTACAGCACCGTTCTCCCGCCGGACGTGGACGTCCGGACGCAATTCACGCGCCATATAAAGCTCAACGTCCCCATAGTTTCCGCGGCGATGGATACCGTCACCGAGGCCGCGCTCGCCATAGCGCTCGCGCAGGAGGGCGGCATCGGCGTGATACACCGCAACATGTCGGCGGAGGAGCAGGCCGCGGAGGTCAACAAGGTCAAGCGCTACGTCTCCGGCATGATCGTCGACCCCTACACCCTCACCCCCGACGCCCCCGTCGCCGACGCGCTCGCCATCATGGCCAACTACAAAATATCAGGCGTCCCCGTCGTCGACGCCGAGGGGGTTCTCGTAGGCATCATTACCAACCGCGACCTGCGCTTCGAGAAGCGCCGCGACATCCCGGTGGCCGAGCTGATGACGCACGAAGGCCTGGTGACCGCGCCGGTGAGGACCTCGCTCGAGAAGGCCAAAGAGCTGCTCCACAAGCACCGCATCGAAAAGCTCCCCATCGTCGACGCCAAGGGGCACCTTAAGGGCCTAATAACCGTAAAAGATATCGTCAAAGCCATCGAGTATCCGAACGCCAGCAAGGACGGGCAAGGGCGACTGCGCGTCGCCGCGGCGGTGGGCGTGGGCGAACGCGCGCTGGAGCGCGTCGAGCGGCTGCTGGAGAACGACTGCGACGTAGTCGTCGTGGACACCGCCCACGGCCACACCAAAGGCGTCATCGACACCGTCAAGTCGATCAAGCGCAAGTTCAAGGGGGCCGAGGTGGCCGCGGGAAACGTCGGCACCGCGGAGGGGGCGGAGGCGCTTATAGCCGCCGGGGTTGACGGCGTCAAGGTAGGCATCGGCCCGAGCGCCATCTGCACCACCCGCGTCGTCGCCGGCGCCGGCGTCCCCCAGGTTACGGCCGTAATGGAAGCGGCGCCCGTATGCCGGAAGGCCAAAGTCCCGCTGGTCGCCGACGGCGGCATCAAGTACTCCGGCGACATCACCAAGGCCGTCGCGGCCGGCGCCTCGTCGGTCATGATCGGCTCTCTCTTCGCCGGGACGGAGGAGAGCCCGGGCGAGCTTATCCTCTACGAGGGCCGCTCCTTTAAATCCTACCGCGGCATGGGCAGTATGGGCGCGATGGGCGGCTCGGCGCTATCGCGTGACCGATACGGCCAACCGGAAGACGCCGAGGCGGCGAAGCTCGTGCCGGAGGGCATCGAAGGCCGCGTCCCGTACCGGGGGCCGCTATCGCAAGTGGTCTACCAGCTCGTCGGCGGCCTGCGCGCCGGGATGGGCTACTGCGGCGCCAAAGACGTCAAAACGCTGTGGAAGACCGCGGAGTTCTTCCGCGTGACGCCCGCCGGCCTGGCCGAGAGCCACCCCCACGACGTCCAGATAACCAAAGAAGCCCCCAACTACGGCGTCCGCACGCCGTGGGACAAGAAGTAAGGACCCGGGAGGTAGGCCATTCCCCCGGCAATCGTACTCGCCGCTCGCGCGCTCGGCATCCCGTTCCTGGCCGGGATTAATTTATACGTAACCGTCTTCGCGCTGGGCCTAATTAAAAAGCTCACCGGGACGACGGTGCTGGGTCCGGAGTTCGACGTACTGGCGAGCTGGCCGGTACTAATCGTCGCCGGCGCCCTCCTCGTCGTCGAGATCGTAGCCGATAAGATCCCGGCCGTGGACCACGTCTGGGACGCGGTCCACACCTTCATACGGACGCCGGGCGCGATGGTGGTCGTGGCGATCCTGATGCAGGGCCAGGACGTGACGTGGCAGGTTATCGCGATCCTGATCGCGGGGGGCGTGGCGTTCGTAGCGCACGCGGGCAAGGCCACGGCTCGAGTTGCCTCCACCAAAACCACCGCGGCGACGGCCAACGCGATCGTTAGCGCCGTCGAAGACGTGTTCGTCGCCGTCGGGGCCGTGCTGGCCGCTTTCTACCCCGTCGTATTGGGCGCGCTGGTGCTGGCGGCGCTCCTTTCGGGGGCGATATTCGGCGTCAAGTTGGTCCGGGCTTTCCGTATAAGCTGGGCGGTCTCGTCGAACTATATCCGGTACCTCTGGCGCAAGCTCCGCCGCCGGCTCGAGCCCGGTCGGCGGCCGAAGCCGAAGGCCGTCAATTTGCCGCCGCCGCTACCGGACCTCGCGTTGGCGGAAACGCCCCTCGGCGCGGCCCGGGTGCTGGAAGGCAAGTACGGCCGGCGCCGCACGGGCTACCTCCTGGTATGGCGCGACCGGCTGGCGCTGTACGTTAAGCGGGTCGTGAAAGCGAAGGTCCGCGGCTACTATTACAAGGAACTTGAAGACGTTTACGTGGGCGAGGACACGTTGTTGGACCGGCTGTTCTTCGCCGCCCGCGGTCGGTCGTACGTGCTATCGTTCTTCAAAGGCCAGGAGCCCGCGGCGGCCGACGTAGCGGGACTGATCGCCGCGGGACGGTCGAAACCCTGACTGACGGCGCGTCGAGAGCGAAAACGCCGAAATGGATAAAGCCGGCGCGAAAGCCCTTAAAACGCGGCACAATAAATACACGAAGTGAAGAATAAGCATAAAGCGTTAGAGGTCTTGTTCGGCTTTTTAAGCGCGGCCGTGCCGTTCGCGGCTTACCTGATCACGCTGCCGACGACGATCACCTTCGAGGATTCGGGGCAAATCATCACCGCCGCGGCCAAGCTCGGCGTCTCCCACCCCTCGGGGTACCCGTTGGAGTCGCTGGTCGGCCACTTCTTCACGCTGGTCCCCTTCGGCCGCATAGCCTGGCGGGTTAACCTCGCGTCGGCGGCCGTAGCCGCGGCCTGTTGCCTCATACTATTCTTTCTGCTCCGCCGCCTGTTCCTGGAGATCAAGGCAGACGCCCGGATAGCGGCGCCGGCCTCGGCGGCGGCCGCGGCGGCCGCTTTCGGCTTGGGCCGCGCGTTCTGGAGCCAGGCCGTCGTCGCAGAGGCGTACGCGGTAAACGCGCTCGCGCTCGCGGCCGTGTTGTACGCCGCCTTCAACTTCGTCCGTACGCGCGACGCGAGGTGGGGATACCTCGCGGCCTTCCTCGGCGGCGTCGCGCTCGGCGCCCACACTTCCTCGGCCATAATATCGATACCGATAGCGGCGTACCTGATCTGGCGGTTCCGGAGGTTGCCGAGCCTTCGCGCCTTTTCCACGGCGTTGGCGCTCGCTTTGCTCGGGTTCATGGTGTACCTCTATTTACCGATCCGCGCCGTCCAAGGGCCGGCCATAAACTGGGGCGACCCCCGCACCCTCTCGCGCGCGTACGCTCACATTACGCGGCGGATGTACGGCGGCCCCAACCTGGCGCGTCTCCAGTTCCTGCCGTTTCATCTGCTCGAGCTGGGGAAATTCTTGTGGTGGGAATTCGCGCCTCCCGCGACTTTGGCCGTGGCTGCCGGGATATTCGTAGGGCTGAAGCGGCGGGCCAAGCCGTGGGGCTTTCTGGCGTTATTGTTGTTAGTAACGGGGCCGCTGGCGACGGTGGCGTTGGTTCTCCTCCTCCAAGGGCACCAAATTCCGGGTATTCAAGTTTGGTACATCCCCTTCTTTATATTGTCGGCGCTGTTCTTGGGGCTGGCCCTCTTCGAGCTGACTACGAGGCGGAACGCCTGGGTTCGGCGCGGTGGATACGCCGCCCTCGCGCTCGCGGTGGCTTTGCCGCTGGCGTTTAATTTCTATTGGAACGACTACCGCGACTACTACTTCGCCGAGGACTACGGCGCCAATTTCCTCCGCACCATAGCGTACGGCGGCTTCAATATAATGTTCGAGCGCGGCTCGCTGGGGACGTTCGAGACCGCCTATTTAAAGAAAGTCGAGGGCCACCGGCCGGACCACGTATTCGTCGACGCGACGGGGAGCGTGTACTCGGAGTACGGCCGTTTCGCCGCGGGCCGCCTGGACCCGCGAGACCCGGTGGCGGCGCAATCGTGGGAGCGCGCCTTCGAGCGAGACATTTTGACGTCGCCCTCCCACAAAGACGTCTACTACAGCATTTTAAGGGAAGAAGTTCCGTCGTACGGCTTCGCCCTCGAGCCTGCCGGGATGTTGTTCCGGGTCGCGAGGCCGCCGCTCGAGCAGCGGCCCGTATCGCCCGTTTGGAGCCGGTACGTCATGCGGGGCGTCGCCGACGTCGAGGCCGACCCCGCCTCACCGCGCTACCTGGCCGAAGAGTGGATCCGCGACGGCATTAGTAAATATAAGCTGATGTTGGCGAGAGATTATTACCTGGCGGGCGAGACCGACAGGGCGCTCGCCACACTCGCCGAGGCGGCGCCCATCGCTCACGATATGACGGAATCTTTGCTCGAGCTGGCCAATATCTACGCTATGTACGGCTACTATGAGGAGTCCATACCCTACTACGACCAGGCTCTCGAGGCTTTCCCGCGCAAAGGCGTAGGCGACGCCAGCTTCCGACTCCACTACGCTCAAATCCTGGCCAACAAAGCGATCGCGTATCTGCATATCGGCGACGTCGATGCCGCGGAGGAGACCTTCCGCCAATCGCTGGAAATCTACCCGGACAATCCCGACGTCCGTCGCGCGGCGCATCGCGAAACCCTCGAGGAGGCCGCTCGATTCTTCGCCGGCGGAAGCCAACCGTAAACTTTTCTTTGCCGGCCCGCCGTTCGTCGAAGCGAGGCTGAGATAGTCAGTCGGATACCGGCCCGCGGAGCCGGGCGCAAAATGAACCACCACCCCCAACCGGACTTCAACCCAAACGCCGCCTATGAGTAATATATTTAAAAATCCAAAGTTGCCGTTAGCCGTCACGCTATCCTTGGCGGTGATAGCGCCCGCCGTCTGGCTCGCGACTGTTATCCCCGTCGAGGGGTTAAACTTACCCTCGGACGACGCCTGGATCCATCAGGTCTTCGCCCGCAACCTGGCCCGTGAGGGGCGGTTCGAGTACAACCCGGGAGAACGCTCCGCCGGCGTTACGGGCCCGATTTGGACCATGCTCTTGAGCGAGACCTATTTCTTCCACCTCCCGCCGCGGGTCGCGGCTCTGGTATTGACCGTGGCGAGCCATATGTTGTGGGTGGGGGCGATATACTGGCTCTGCCGCGGCCTATGGCCGGATCGGTCGCGTTGGTGGCCCGCGGCCGCGGCGTGCCTATTTACTCTCTTCGGGCCGGCGGTGTGGTTCTCGGTATCCGGTATGGAGACGTCGCTGTTCTTCGGCCTGGCGACGGTGGCCGCCGCGGCCTTCGGCCGGCGCCGGCACGCCGTCGCCGGTTTCGCGGCCGCGGCCGCGGTACCGGTTCGACCCGAGGGAGGCATACTGGTCGCCATGCTGTTCGCGTGGTGGGTCTTCACGTTGGTCCGTGAGAAGCGGCGGCCGAACGCGGGCGAGCTGGTCGGCTACGTATTAATGCCGCTCCTGTTCGATACCCCGTTCGTCGTCCACAATTGGATTGCGGCGGGCGTTCCGTTCCCCTCAACGTATTTCGGCCGGCACTGGCTTTATTTGGGGAACGTGGACCCGGACAAACGCTTCGTATGGAACGGCCCACCCATTCTGGCGTTCTACTGGTACCGCTACCTTCAAGTCTGGATGCTGGGGCAAAACGACCTATCCAACGCCATGAAGATCTTCACGGAACCCGCGGTGCTCAGCCAACTCGGCCTTTGGGCCGCCGTCATCCAGCTCGTCCGCCGCCGCCTGCAATCGGGGTTCGGGTTCTTCATAATCTGGGTGTTGCTCCACAACCTCTTCTACGCCTTCCTTTTGCCCAACTTCGGGACCGCGGGCAGATACGAGGGCTGCAACTTCGCGCTATTTGCCATCGCTATACCGTACGGCGCCTTGTTCTTGCTGGGTTGGGTTAAGGACAGGGCTTTCAGGATAATCCCGTACGTCTTCGTCGCCGCGGCTTTCGTCTCGGCCGCGGGCTCGTATATACACTGGCGGATGATGTACGCCGATAACATCCACCACATCACCACCGTCCACGAGAGGGCTGGCAAATGGGTGGCCCAAAACCTCCCGGCGGAAGCACGTATAGCGGCCTTCGACATAGGCGTGTTCGGTTACTACGCGGACCATTATATCATCGACCTGGGCGGCCTCCTCGACCGCGAGGCCGACGAATACCTCCGAACCAAAACCATGAGCCGGTACCTAAAAAAGAAGGACGCCGACTACGTCGCGATGATGGAAATCGAAACGCACGATATCATACCGTTACCCGAACGGCTCGGCTTCTATCGCGACGAGGGCAAGGTCTTCCGCATGGAATACCTCAAATCGTGGACGCTCAATATCAGCCGGCGACGATGGATAAACGTAACCGCGATAGCGTACCCGCGGCTTGGCCTTTACAAAATTAAGTTTCTAAGCAACTAAACTTCCCAGGGCCTTATGGCGTCCAATACTAGCGGTGGGGAAAGTAAAAAGGCCGTCGTATCCCGGGAAATGGTTGACCGGGCCCGCGACGGCGACGACGAGGCGTTCGACATCATCGTCGAGACCTACCGCGACCGGCTTTTCGGCTTGGCCCTGGGCATCGTGCGCAACAGGGATACGGCGGAAGACGTCGTACAGGAGGCGTTTATAAAGGCCTATAAAAACCTCAAACGCTTTCGCGGCGACGCCAGCATATATACCTGGTTGTACCGGATTGCGGTCAACACGGCGCATAACCACCTGAGGAAGGCGAAGCGGGCGGCGGAAGTTGACTTCGACAACGTGGCGCCTTTTATCGAAGCGCGCGGCCTCAACCCGGCCGAAAGCACCGCCAACG
Organism: bacterium; assembly: GCA_036480675.1. Lineage (GTDB taxonomy): Bacteria > RBG-13-66-14 > B26-G2 > WVWN01 > WVWN01 > WVWN01. The sequence goes on from JAZGGY010000342.1 coordinate 16,254, forward strand.
TGGAACTGGGGGAGGCCATCGACGGCGCCGTCCGCCGGCTGCCACCGCGCCAACAGGAGGTCTTTATACTGCACTACTTCGAACAGATGACTCATCGCGAGATAGCGGAGACGTTGGGCGTAACGGAAGGGGCGGTGAAAGCCAATTTCTTCCACGCCGTACAAAAACTCAAAGGGGCGTTAAGACCGTACGTAACGTAAACAGGTAACGGACATGGAAAGCGAAACCCAAAAAAGCGCGTGCCGTAAATGGCAAATTATCCTCGGCGAATACGTCCTGGGGACCGTCGACGAGCGCGACCGCGCGCGTCTCGAGCGGCACCTCGCCCGGTGCGAGCGCTGCCGGCGCGAGCTCGCCGAGACGGAAAAAATGTACCGACTCCTGGGCGACTTCGAGCTAGCGAAACCGGGACCGTTCTTCGCCGCGAAAGTGGCGCGCGCCGTCCGCGGCGGGGCCGAAGCCGTCGCGCCGGGGCCGGCAGACGAAAGACCCCTCGCCGGCCTCGGGCGCTGGATGCGCCGGCCGGCGGTCGCGGCGGCGGTAGCGGCCGCGTCTCTCGCCGTGGTGGCGGCAGTATTGTACGTTAAGGTGTGGCTGCCGCCCGCGCCGCA
>JAZGGY010000343.1:0-4864 GCA_036480675.1 bacterium
GGTCGAGGGCTTTCTTCGCCTCCTCCCGAATGTTTACCGGCGTGTCGAAGTCCGGTTCGCCGATCTCAAGATGAACGATGTCGCGCCCATCGCACTCGAGTTTCTTCGCTTTGGCCAAAACTTCGAAAGCCGTCTCGGTACCGAGCCGGCCCATGCGTTTAGCGATGTACATCCCGCTCTCCTATCGGCTAATGAACGTAAAACGTAATGAACCTAAGGGTAAATTGCGCTTCGGCTTGAGCTCGAAGCTATCACACCGCACGTAGAAAGTCAAGATTGATTTTGGAAAGGGGCCGCGTAGTGCCCAAAAGAACCGCCCCAACCCCGCTTAACCGACGGCCAAGAAGGGGTTATGGCTCCGCTCTTCGCCCACCGTCGTCGCCGGCCCGTGGCCGGGAAACACTTCCGTCTTCGCCGGCAACGTAAGGACCTTAGTTTTGATTGAGGATATCAAGGTCCGTTCGTCGCCCCCGCACAGGTCCGTCCGGCCGATCGAGCCCGCGAAGAGTACGTCGCCGCTGAATATGAAGCTGCGGCCTACGAGGGAGATACTCCCGGCCGTATGACCCGGCGTGTTTACGACCGTCAAGCCGGCCTCCGCAACCTCGTCCCCCTCGCGTAACAGGACATCCGCCGCCGGCGACACGGTGTAATGTTCTTGGAACAGCGCTACGGCCTCCGGGCCTATGATAAGCGCGTCCTGGCGGTGAAGGGATTCGGCGCCCGGGCCGAGGTAGGGCGCGTCCCCTTCTCCTATGTATATAGGTACGTCCAACAGCGCCTTGAGGCCCTCGTTGGCGCCGGTATGGTCGAGGTGGCCGTGGGTATTTATTATAGCTACGGGCTCGAGCTCGAGCGCGCGGAGGTGGCCGGCGATTTCCTCGGCTTCCGCCGCCGGGTCTATCACGACGGCATGTATGCCGTCCGACGAGTAAATATAACAATTGGTAACGACCGGCCCAAGTTGGAGGGTCTCGATAAGCATGGTCGGATATTAATACTGTCGAACGTAGTTGTCAAGGCAAGCGGTATTTTCAGGTTTAGGCCGGATGCGTTATTCAACCTTGGCGTAAAAACAAAGATAAAGGCGCGCCCGGGGCGCCCCATCCTGGCGTAAGAAACCGACTCCCCTATCCCGTCGGTAGCTACCCCATACTCCCTTTGACCGTCCACGAAAGGCCGTTGCCGATTTCGAGCACCGTCGTCGCCGCGTCGGCGCGCGCGTGGAGCCAATCCAAGAAGGGCGCCGCCTCGTCGGCGTGGGAGAGGACGTTGTCGGCCACCAGCGACGCGCCGGCCGCGAGCCGGGGCCAGAGGAGCTCGCCGTACGCCGCGTACTCGTCCTTCTCGCCGTCGACGAAGGCGAGGTCGAACGGCCCGTCGAGCGCGGCTAACGTCTCGCGCGCGTCCCCCACCTTAATATCGACGAGGTCCGCTACCCCCGCCGACTTTAAATGGTCGGCCGCTACGTCGACTATAACGGGATTTCTCTCCAGCGTCACGAGGGAGCCACCCGTCGCCGCGCACGCCCGCGCCAGCCACAACGCCGAATAGCCCGCGCTGGTACCTATTTCCACTATACGTCGTGCGCGCGTCGCGAGCGCCAGCAGGAAAATAAACTCGGCGGAAGCGGGGTGGAGCGCGCGGAAGCGTTGCTGGGGCGGTAGCCCCGCACGCCGCTGGCGCCCGTCCTCGAGGCGGACCGCGGCCTCGATTAAACGCCACGCGTCCAGGTCGAAGTTCGGCACGGCTACTCCTCTATCTCGACGTCAACGCCGTAAAGGTCCCGCGCCGGATCGAACTCGAGGTCGAAGCCAAGCTCCATATTCCACGTCGAGCCGGGCATTTCCCACGTAAGGACCTCTTTGCGTATCGCCTCGGCGAAAGCAGCGTCGCCTATGGTATCGCTTTCGATCTCGACCGCGGTAACCGCACCGTCCGCGGCTACCGTCAGGTTAGGATGGAGCGTCCCGGCCGGGCCGTCCGCGGCGAAATGCGATAGGTATATCTGCTTCAACCGCGGTTGTTTCTGCGCCAGGAGGACCGCGAGCTCCACCGTCCACGAAAGCGCGCCGGTCAAAGCGTCCAACAGGCCGGCCGCGGCGGGGGCAACGACCGCCGCGATTAATAACGCCGTTAAAAGCATTCTCGCTTTAGCCATAAGTAGCCTTTCTACCGCGCAGCGCGAAATGCGGATGCGGGTAACCCCGGGTTAAATCGAACGTCTCCACGGCCAGGCCGGCCCTCTCCATCGCGACGCGGTAGTCGCCGCCGGAGCGCAGGAAGATACCGGCGCCTTTCGTCAGGCCGAAGACGCGCACCGCGAGCCACTCCTGAAGGTAACACCAACGCCGCTTCCAAACCGGCCGGTTCGTCATCTCTTTGATTATTAGACACCCGCCCGGGCGCAGCCTGCTTGCCGCGAGGCGGATAAGCTCGTCCTGCCGGCTCGTGGGGAGAAGGTACAACATGTCCACGGCGGCGACGGCGTCGAAGGGGCCGCGGTTCTCCGCGTACGCGTACGCGTCGTCAACCACGAATTTTATGCCTGCCCGCCCGCGAACCGTTTTAAGGGCCGCCGTAATTTTATTGTCGTCGGCGTCGACGCCCACGACGTCCAGCTCCGGCCGGCGCGCCTTCAGGACGTTGGCGAAGACGCCGGCCGAACAGCCGAGCTCGACGACACCCGCGACGTCTTGCGGCACGAGTGCGGCGACCTTCTCGAGCGGCGCCGTAGCATACCGCACTCGCGCGTAAAGGCGGCCCCGCAAGGGAAGGTCGACGTAGAGAGATGCGATATCCGCGTATGGCATCGTCGGCCGGGCCTTCCCGACCGCCCTCCCGATAACATACCGGCGGCCCGGGTGTCGATAAATTAAAGGGGCCGGCGAACCGGCCCCCGTAGGGAATACCGCCGTTAGCGGAAGGTTGCTTTGACCTTCCCGAAAGACGTAGGGGTGACGGTCGACGCGCCGGTAGTAAATTCCCACTGGTAGGTCGTCATGACGTTATTGAAAAGGTCCTTGCCGTCCACTTTCACCGTAACTTTAGTACTGGCGGGTAGCGGGTTATCGGGGTCGAATGTCAAGCGGAAGTCGAGGAAATTCCCGGTGAAGGCTAATTTCCCGGCAACGGCGGCGTCGCCCGGCACCGTGACCGCTACTTTTACGGAAGCGCGGTCGACGCCCGAGCCGTCCTCCTTAATATTCACGGCTATATTCGTGTTAACGTCGACGCCCGTCGCGTTGGGAGTGGGGCTGGGGCTTTGGCAATAAGGCGCCACCGTGTCGCCGTTTATGGTGCGCCGGAGCGCCTTGGCGATCTCGGCCTCGTTGAAGCTGTAGGCTTCCATCCAGTAGATCTTGCCGGTGGTTCCGACGACCGAGGTCTGGCTGTACCAGGTGCTGCCGGTCATCCGCCAATTGTAGAAGTCGGAGGTTGTGGCGTCGAGGAAAGTCTGGGGCAAGGTGCGGCTGAAGTTTACATACTTGTAAACATATTGGGTGTAAGCGTCGTCCCAACCGTTGTACGATATAACCTCTACGCCGGCACCCTCGGTGTGGTGCTTATTGTAGATACCTTCGAGCTGACCCAGCTCGGTTACGCACTGGCCTCAAGAAGCCTTCCAGTGAACTACGACGATCCCCTTACCACTGTACGAATTGATGTTAAGCCACGGGCCGTGATAGGGCGCGACGTTGTTGATGGTATAGTTGGCCAACGCCGGGTGGTCGTCGCCTACCTCGAGAGGGATTGCGCCGCCGGCCGTCAGCGCCAACGCCGCCGCTATGAAAAAAAACTTCCTCGCCATTGTAATACCTCCTATTTTTAAAAAAAGGTTCTTAACTCAATTTAACCGAAAAACTTCCGGCCGTCAAGAGAAATTTACCTATGAAGTCATATATGCGCGGTCAAAACTATGGCCAAATCCAAACCAGCCGAAACTACTCCGGGATACGAGGTTCCGGCTTCTCTTCGGCAATGGGCACCCCGACGGGCCACGCCCCGAACAATATTTTTAACCGCCGAGCGAATAAGAAAAGGAAGTTCCTCGAGCCGTCGCGCCACAGCGAAAGTTTGGATTCGCCCCGCCGCTTGACGTAATGAAAGTGGACCGGGACCTCGCGGGCGCGGAAGCGACGGCGCTTCTCGAAAACCTCGAGCTTCAGCTCCTCCGAGAACGGCATACCGTCGGACGTCACGTTCACCCGCTCGAGCACGTCGCGCCTAAAACACCACATCCCGGATTGCGAGTCCCGGATTCGGAACCAATATAATAGGACGATGGTTAGGTTAAAGATGCGGTTGCCGAGGTACCGCAGAATATAATCGAAGCTCTCCTGCCAGTCGGCGGCGATGCGCCAGGCGCTGATGAAATCCAATTCGTCGGCGACGAGTACGTCAATGAGATAAGAGATGGCGTTGACGGGGTACGTCGCGTCGCCGTCCAAGGTGCAAATTACGTCCCCCGTCGCCTGCGACAGGCCGGACTTGTACGCACGGCCGTATCCCGGGCGCGCCTCGAAGACCACCTTGGCGCCCGCCTCCCGCGCGACCGCGCCGGTCCGGTCGCTCGAGTTGTTATCCACCACGATGACCTCGTCGACGAAGGAAGGCATCTGCCGCAAACATTCGGCGACGCCCTCTTCCTCGTTGTAGCAGGGCATAACCACCGTAATTTTTAAGCCGTGGCGCATAACCGACCGGACCTTAACTCAATATCGTTTTTGGAGCAAGAAATAACTCGCCGTTCCCCACGCGCCGCCGGCGAAGCTGAAGGCGAGCTCGAGCGGAAGGAACGCCAACGCGCCCAGCGCCATAACGGCGCCGCGCCGCGCCAGGAAAACCAACCACCGGAAGTTCA
>JAZGGY010000344.1:0-13735 GCA_036480675.1 bacterium
ATTGTATTCGGCAGTTGTTTGTATCCGAAACGAAGATTCGGCCGTCGGGTGCGACTTCTATCCCGTTAGGGTCGTAGAATTGGCCGTCCGCCCAACCGCGGCCTCCCCACTCGCCCAAGTATGACCCGGTGGCCGTGAAATATTTTACCTTGTCGTGTCTCGTATCGGCCACGTAAACGTTACCGTTCGCCGCAACGGCGAGATCCTGGGGGTAATCTAAAATATTCATAGGATGCGGCGGGCCCCATTTGCCGAGAAAAGACCCCGACCGGTTGAAATATTGTACGCGGTCGTTCGAACTGTCGGCCACGTAGACGGCGCCTTTTTCCGCAACGGCGATGCCGGCCGGGTTGTTAAATTCGCCGTCTCCCGTACCGAACGAACCCCATTTACCCAAAAACGAACCGGTCGACGTAAAATACTGGACGCGGTGGTTAGCCGTGTCCGCGACGTACAAGCGGCCGTCCGGGGCAAACGCTATCCCTTCCAACTTGCCAAACTGCCCGTTACCGGTTCCGGGCGTGCCCCATTTACCCAAAAAGGAACCGGTCGGCGTAAAGTATTGGACGCGGCTGTTTATGCAATCCGCAACGTATACTATTCCGCCCGTTCCTACGGCGACGCCTTCGGGGTTAACGAACTCCCCGTTACCTGATCCCGACCGGCCCCACTTGCCTTCGTAGAGCCATCCCGCCGCCGCTACGGCCGCGGGGACCGCGAGCGCCGCCGCTACTGTGATAATTAAAACCCTCTTCATCTCTTACCTCCTATTTAAACAACGCCTTCACGCGGCCGAGGGAGGCGGGGGAGACGGCCGGCGTGTTGCGGTTGAAGTACTGGACGCGGTAGCCGAACCCCTCCGCCACGTATATGCGCGCTCCGGACGTAAGAAAAGCGACGCCGTGAGGCCAATCGAACTCCCCCTTCCCGGAGCCCGGCGTACCCCACGAGCCGAGGAAGGACCCGTGCGGCGTGAAATATTGGACGCGGTAGTTGCCGCAATCGGCTACGTACACGTTGCCGTCGGGCGCCGCGACCAGGTGGGAGGCGAAACGGAATTGGCCCTCCCCCTGTCCCGACGAACCCCATTTTCCCAAAAAAGATCCGACCGGCGTAAAGTACTGGACGCGGCCGTTGAGGGTATCCATAACGTACACGTTGCCATTCGGGGCGACCGCGACGCCCTCGGGCCACTGGAACTGACCGTCTCCGGAGCCCGGCGTACCCCAACTTCCTACCACCGACCCGTTCGGCTTGAAGTAATAAACGCGGTGGTAGTCATTGTCGACGACGTACACGTAACCGCCCGGCGCGACGGCGACGTCGTCGGCCCCGCGCCAGCGCCACTGCGCCAAGAAGGAACCGACGGAGGTAAAGACCTGTACGCGGATGTTACCAGTGTCCGCGACGTAAATGCGGCCGTCCGGCCCGGCGTCGATACCGCACGGCTCAAGGAATTGTCCCTTGCCGGTCCCGTATCCGCCCCAGGCGCCGAGGAAGGACCCGTGCGGCGTGAAATACTGGACGCGGTGGTTGCCGGTATCGGCGACGTACACGACGTCGCGGGGAGAGATGGTTATCCCGAACGGATAACGGAACTGGCCGTGGCCGCGACCCCCGGAGCCCCACTGCCCCTCGTACACCCACGCGCCCCAAACGCAAAAGGCCGCCAGCGCCGTCAGCGCCGCGGCCGTGGTTATCGCGAGTTTCCTCATTTCCCTTTATCTCCTCGAGCTACTGCCCTCTACGATTAACTATACCAGAAACCCGGGAGTATTTCCAACGTAAAAGGGCCGACCAGAAGGCCGGCCCGGACATATCTTTAAAAGGCCAAGGTGGGCGCACCTAAAGGTACGCCCCTACGAAACCGGCGCAACGGGGGTTACCGGAACAGCGCCTTCACGCGGCCGAGGGAGGCGGGGGTAACCGCGACGTTGACCCATCGGAAGTACTGGATGCGGTGGTTCTCGGTGTCGGCGACGTACGCTCGATTTCCCCCCGGCGCCAACGCGACGCCTGACGGGTTCTTGAAACGGCCGTTCCGCGCCCCGCGCGAGCCCCATTTACCCAGGAACGAACCACTCGCCGTGAAGTACTGGATGCGGTTGTTCCTCCTATCCGCGACGTACACGTCGCCGTTGGGCGCGACGGCGCACCCCCAGGGCGATACGAACTGGCCGTCGCCGGAGCCCCGGCTTCCCCACTGGCCTACGTACGAGCCGGCCGCGGTGAAGTACTGGACGCGGTCGTTACCGCTGTCGGCAACGTATACGGTATTGTTCGAGGCAAGGGCGACGGAGATCGGCGAGTTGAACTCGCCGTTGCGCGAGCCGAGCGAGCCCCACTTACCCAGGAACGGGCCGCCGGAGGCGAAGTATTGAATGCGTTCGTTATCGCCGTCGACGACGTAGACGTTGCGGTTCGTACTCGCGGCCGCGTCCGCCGGCATCTCGAATTCGCCGTTACTCGAACCCTTTGTACCCCACTGCCCGCGGTAGCTACCGCGCGCGGTAAAGTACTGGACGCGGTGGTTACCGGTATCGGCGACGTAAACTCTGCCGCCGGGAGCCACGCCCAGGCCGAACGGGAAATACAACGACTGCACGCCGAATTTGCCGAGGAACGAGCCCGTCGGCGTGAAGTATTGGATGCGGCCGTTATAGGTATCGGCGACGTAGACGGTGCCGGTGGGACCGACGGCGACGTCCATCGGCATGTTGAATTGGCCGTCGCCCCCGCCGCTCGAGCCCCACTTGCCCTCGTAGACCCAGTCGCCGAACGCGCCGGAGGCGAAGGCGAACGCGCCGAGTGCCGCGGCCGCGGTTATCGCGAACTTACTCATTTCCCTTTGCCTCCTAGAGTTACTTACTGCGTTCTTATACTAACTATAGCAGAAAACCGGGGGCGTTTCCAATTTCAAAGGGCCGACGCGAAGGCCGGCCCGCACATATTCTATAAGGGGCAAGGTGGGCGTACCTAAAGGTGCGCCCCTACGAAACCGACGCCGGGGTGGTTACCTGAACAACGCCCTCACGCGGCCCAGCGAGGCGGGGGCGACGGCGGGGTTCGTAAGCTTGAAATATTGAATGCGGTCGTTAGACGAATCAGCTACGTACGCTCGGTCGTGCTCCCGATTTATCGCGACGCCGAGAGGGTACCAAAATTCGCCTTTACCGCCCCCCCGCTTTCCCCACTTGCCGAGGAACGAACCAGTTGCGGTGAAATGTTGAATACGGTGGTTATATGTGTCGGCGACGTAGACGTCCCCGTTAGGCGCGCTGTTTAGGCCGGAAGGTTCGCTGAATTGCCCTCCTCCGGAGCCCGAATGGCCCCACCAGCCGAGGAACTTACCGGCGGCCGTGAAACGCTGGACGCGATGGTTATACGAATCGGTGACGTAGACGTTGCCGTTGGCCGCTACGGCCACGTTATACGGGTCCCGGAATTGGCCGCTGCCTCTCCCCCACACACCCCACTCCCCTAGATAGGAGCCGGTCACGGTAAAGTATTGTACGCGGTCGTTGTCCGTATCCGCCACGTATACTATGTCGGCCGGCGCAACGGCTACCCCCTTGGGCTTCATGAAGAGCCCTTTGGCCTTCCCTTTTGAACCCCACGCACCCAGGAAGGACCCGTTGGCGGCGAAGTACTGGATCCGGTCGTTGAAGGTATCGGCTACGTAAACGACTCCTTTCCGGCCAACGGCTACGCCCGAAGGTTTGAAAAACTGACCTTTGGATTTGCCTTTTCTTCCCCATTTACCCAGGAAATATCCGTCAGCGGTGAAGTATTGGACGCGGCTGTTGTAGGTATCGAGTACGTAGACGTGGCCGCCGGGGCCAATCGCTACGTTGTCAGGATGGTTAAATTGCCCGTTGCCGGTTCCGGTCGAGCCCCACTGCCCCTCGTACACCCACTCGCCGAATGCGCAAAAGGCCGTCAGCGCCGTCAGCGCCGCGGCCGTAGTTATCGCGAGTTTCTTCATTTCCCTTTACCTCCTAGCATCATCAACGCTTACATTATATTATAACATGTAATGACATTGAACACTAGAGGGGACGATAACTAAACATAAAAAATCAAGCTATAAACCGCCCGGCCGGCGCGAAAAAAAGCGCCGAGCCGAAGGTCGGCCCCCACTTTTTCCTTACCCCAGCCCCTACCGGAACAACGCCCTCACGCGGCCGAGCGAGGTGGGTTCGACGGCGTCGTCGCTGTAGGTGATACGATGCCGGGAGCACAGCGGCGCCAGTTTCCCGGCGCTCGCGCTATAATTCCCGACGGAGCAGTTCCGTTTGGCGGGCGTCGTGTCGAAGTGCCACGTTAACGGCGTCTTCTCGTTGTCGCGCCGCCATCGCAGCTCGATGATGAGATTTTTGCCGCCGCCGTAGGCGAAGGGCTTCGCACAGTCAAAGCCGAACCACTGGTCGCCGGTGGTGGTTATTATGAGCCAGCTGTTGCTGTAGATCAGGGCCGGCGTGTTGCCGTCGTAGTTGCCGGCGAAAGAGGTCGTGAGTTCGGCGAACGACGTTTCGCACAGCGTTATCTCGACGTCGCCGAAGGCCGCGCCCTCCACCGCCCGCGAGGCGTTCCACTCCACCCGCTTGATGTCGCCGGAGAAGTTAAGCTCGGAGGCCAGCACCAGAACCTGGCACCGGAACTCGTCGTCTCAAGAGCCGCACCACGGCCCCTGCTGCTCGCTCTCCTTCGCCCCGACGATGACCGTCCCGGCGGCCGCCGCGCCGACGGCGACGAGCGTAAGGGTTAAAACCAACGCTACTCTCATAATTTACCTCCGGGCGATTTGCCTCCCCATTATGTTACGGGCCGGCCGCGGCGTCAAGGGGAAACGGGCGGGCCGCAAAGAGATACCGTCCTATTCACAAGCCGGTGCTTCACCCGCCCGGTAGGGGCGTAAGGGCTTACGCCCCGACGAAACCGGCGCAGCGGCGGTTACCGGACCAACGCCTTCAAGCGGCCGAGGGAGGCGGGGCGCGACGGCCTCGCCGCCCCGCGAGCCGATTACGACTACTTCCCGGGCGGGCGCGCGTGAAAGATTATAATAAGCCGTGCGAGGGTTAGCTTCGTATTTAACGGGGCGGTTCGTATTATTTTGCGTAAACCCTATTCGTAATAAATACGAGTTATAATTACGTCGTCAATGTCAAATGTTAATTCTCCCGTTTCACAATCTAAGTCAAAATCCGCCCTCGGATAGAGTTCTGGTTCGAAATCGACCTTTTGGGTGACGGAATATTTCTTCCACGAACCCGACGTATCTAGTTCTTCCCCTTTCTTCCAGAGTAGTCCGACCGAGGCAGTACCCATAGGGTTGTATCCGTTCCATATATTTTTATGCAGCCGGTATTCGAAATCAATTCTTACCTCGTCTTCGTAGTGCTTTATGCCTTCGAGTACTGGTGAAGTTAAAGAGGCATTTCCCGTTTCATATATAGAAGTGCCCCACGCAGATAAATGGGCGTATGCGTCGGTTCCTTCCTTAAATATCTTAACTTTTCCGTTACTTTCCCATTTTCTCCACCCTTTGGGTACTTCGTACCACTTTAATCCTTCGAAACCCTCCTCGATAAGAACCTGTTCTTTGCGTTGTAGTTCAGGCCCCGAAGGTGAAGAAGAACAACTAATTAAGAGAAACATTAAAATAATCGGAATAAATTTCTGCATCTCTCATCACGCCCCTTCATTTTAGGTTCCGCCGGTCCGTTTGAACGGTTGCGTCCGTCGTTAAGCACAATTGTTAACAACGGTGCAAAAACCCCTAACTGGGCGTTTATCGATATTTAAACCGAACCGTCCGGGGCAACGATTACGCCTTCACCCCAATCTATATTATAGACGTTCGCACGCCTTTGTCAAGGAGAAACGGCCCACCTAAAGTGGAGGCCGCAAAGAGATACCGGCCCATTCATAGGCCGGTGCTTAACCCGCCCGGTAGGGGCGTAAGGCCTTACGGTCCTACGAAACCGACGCCGGGGTGGTCACCGGAACAGCGCCTTCACGCGGCCAAAACCCAATCGTTAACCCCTAGCGATAACGCCCCCGACGACGCTGTCGCACCCTGCGGGCTCCCGAGTACGGCCAAATCCTTCTTGTTAGTGATAAAACCAAGTTCTACTAGGACGGGGAAAAACCTCGTATCATAGTCCTTTTCTTTAATGCCGTTGTCCAACGCGAAGCCCTTTCTTAAAACCGCGTACCAGTTATATTTTACGCCCCGATCTTTCCACGACGGATCGAACTTACGGAACGCCCGGCACAAACAGGACTGGATAAGTCCCGCGAGTTCCTCCGATTTCGAACCTCGCGGCCATACGAAGGTTTCCGTGCCCCGTGCCTGCGGTTCTTTAAACGCGTTCGCGTGGATCTCGACGAACACGATGCGCTTCGACGGGTTTTCCTTTAAAACGCCGGCGGCAAACCGCATCCGGTTCCGGACCTTCTCGCAGACACCCAAGACCGCCCGGATACCAGCCGTCGTCAAGACGGCGAGTAATTCTTTCCCTACGTTTCCCACGAGCTCGAATTCGGAGAAACCGCCGATACCGACAGCGCCTGTATTAGAGCCGCCCGGTCTTTTGTAATGACCAGGACTTACTATTACGACGTGCTCCATAAACTTCCTCCTCACGTTTATTCCCTACCAGTAGGGCGGTAGCGGTTGTAAACGTAGTTCCTTACACCGTTATTCCCTGCGCCCTTAGCCTTACCCCCGCCGGCCTCGACCGTAAGGTACCGCGCCATAAACGTAGCCGTCCCTTATTTAAACAGCGCCCGCACGCGGCCTAGGGACGTGGGGGCGACGGCGCCGCGGCGATACATAGGGCTTATGGTACGGTACTCCTATGCGGCCGAAAATAATATACTACTCGCCGTTTCTGTTTTTTATGAACCTTAAATACCCTGATATCTATTACTCTTGTACTTATGAGTAAACTTATCGAAACCTACATGATATCCGTAATAAAATACCACCTCGGCCGGATGAGTCGCCAACCACCCCGGTAAAATTGTTGGTACGTCGGTCTCGTCGTCCCAACTCCACGGCGGTTTTGCCGACCCCGCTTTTAGCCCTCCACCTTTGCGGACGGCGAAGCATTTCAATCCGTTGTCGTTTTCCCGGAATAACCGGCGTTTGTTGCGGCTTTCCCACAAACCTCGCGCAGGGTATTTATTTGTATTGGGCTTGAAGATATCGATTAATTTATACCGATACACTTCTTTTCCGACGACGCGGTCCTCTCTCGACGTCCTCCCGGGGGAAGTCCTGTAGGCAAGTTTAACTCCAGGGTCCGGGCTACCTTCTCTGAATATAGTCGGTTCGTCGGTTGCGGACAAGGAAGGGCAATAGCGGATAATTCTACGTTCGCGTCCCCAACCCTTCCTATCTCCTTTTATACCGTGACCTTGAGCCTGGACGAACAATTGGGGCCTCATCCTTTCGACGTCGCCCTCGTCGGTGTGCCACGCAGCCCAGATTTTCCCGTCAATATTCTCAAATGCACCCTTGTAGATATCCTCGTCGACGCCGCTGAATACGGGGATTTCTTTTCCTAATTTATCGGTGAGATACCAGAAAGCGTACGAATAGAAGTCCCAATGGCTGATGGTAATAATGATATCCGCGCGTAAATCCTCGAGTCGGTTCTTTTTCCGGGCGACGACGAGCGCGCCTTCCATGTCGTGTTCGTGTTCATTAGCCCCCCAGAGCGGGCCTTCAAACGATTCGAACCTGTTGGTTACGTTCGAAGGCTTCCAATCCTGAGGGTGATAAGCGGCGTATATGACGAAGTAGTGATATTTGGTCTCGACAACCGAATAATATATATACGGCTCGAGCTTATGTTCGAATTCAGGCGCTCGTTCGTTGTTTCTCAGTAAACGCTTCCAGCGCTTATGGTTCCACTTCGGTCCCTCTTCTTTAAGGCAATTTACGGCAACCCAGTTATCGAGAAGCGACGTCAGGTCCCCCGGCTTCGTAAAGTCGATACTCGTGATAAAGTCGCCCCGCGGGTTTTGATGGTGCACCTTCTGAACGAAGACCGGCGCGAGCTGGTACGCAACTTGTAATCTCGTAGGCATAACTTCAACCTCCTTAAAACGACCGTGGTTCGTTTTCGGTCCTTTACTATCCAACGAAACGATTATCGGACCTGGTCCTATTCACCCCACGTATTTTCCCAACGTTATCTGGACCCACTCGTCGCCGTAGTAGCCGAAGTGGCTCTTGATGATACGGTCCGTCAAGTTACAGACGGATACGCTGCCGTCGATAACGTATTTTTTCCCTTTGGGGTTCTCGTCGCCCTTTATACTAGGGTAGTAGTTATGTACGCGGCCTTTCTTCGGGTACGGCGCCAGGAAGTCGATGAGTTCCAGCGCCTTGTCGAAGTCGATTGTACCGTACGCGTTCATGACCCGTTTGTTAAGCTCGTCGTAGCGCCACTGGATGTCGTTGTAGTTTTTCTCGCCGGCCACCTCGGCGGTCCAGGGGTCCATGGCGCACAACCGCATCTCCGGCGTTATGAAGTGGTTGGTAGCAATTATGACGCCCGTAAGGTCCGGTTCGTCGGTACGTAACGGCGCGAAGTAATAGGCTTTGGGAACTTTCTGGTCCTCCCAATCCTGGTTAATAAGATTACGCCCCAGGAAATCTTGGGCGACGAACTGTTTGTCGTATTTCTTAAACAAACGGTCGTTGAATTTTAAGCACCCCTTTTTATATTGATAGTCGTCCCAACGGGCGATAACGCCCCGGTTCGCTTTCCGTAGCGATTCTCGTTTAGGGAGTAGGTTGTGCAACTCCGGTTTGGGATACTCGAAGTAGTCCAGTTTACTCGCGGTCATCCCGGCCTCGACGACGGCCGCGCGGTCTTTGCCCTCGGTCCCGTCGGCGACGAAGTATATCCAGGTTACGCCGCGCTGAGCATTGGTTATCGCTTTCACCGCTTTTTTGGCGTCTTTACTGCGTTCTATACAATGACGGCCGATCAGAATGGAGTTCATACCCGGGCGCAGCGGGTTGCAGTTGCCGCCGAGCGCTATATCAACGCCGAAAGCTACGCCGTTAACGTTCATGGCCGTCGGGCAACCGACAACCCCGGGCGCGGTTACCGCTACGAAAGATAAAGGCTTCCTTACCCGGTTCCAGAATCTCCTCGGCGCGGGGTTGTAGATTATCATACAGGCCGTATCCTGATAGACGCCGGCGGTGGTGAACATAAAATCGCGGCCGAAGTAGTGCTTACCGTCGGCGGTCGCGTCGCCGAAGACCGACATCCCGTTGCACATTATGGGGATACGGAAATACTTCCCGGCGTCCTCCCGCTTGGGAAGGAGAGTTTCCGCCGCGCCTACGACCGCTTTCGTATAAATTATTTCGACGGGCTTAACCAGCCTGTCCTCCTTAAGCGCCACCAAATCCTTCAACGCTTTGATGAATCCGTCGCGGGGGTATAAAACCGACATTATGGTATCTACGCCGGCGTTCAGACTTAATAGTTTCTTAAATGTTACTTTCGTGTCGGCGTTCGCTTTCTGACAACCCTTCACGATACCTTGCATCTCTTCGATTATGGCCTTGGGGATATCACGAGGGTTATCGATGTATTTTTTGTAGGTATAGTTTAGCGCTATTTCGGCAATAAGCTTCCCCAGCGGTTTCTTTATATAATCCGCGAGGTCAACCTGAAAAAAGCTTAACACTACATTATTCATAAAATCTTCGGTCATACGCTCTACGTCTTTGTGGGCCATTACGCCGATAAGGTAACCCATCTCGGCCGGCTTACCCTCTACGTAGTACGCCACCTTGCGTTTTTTATTCTTGTAATTCCTGGCGGTTTTGTGTTTGGCGCATATACCCCGGCGTTTTCCGTTAGGAGTATGTACGACGTCGACGACGTCGAACCCGTCACGTTCGAAAGCCGCTTTCAGATCGTCGGTCGATTTGCGACTCTTACCGGCCTTCTGGAATAAACCGTTCATGTTATACGCCTCCTCGAAGATTAAGAAGGTTAGCTAACCTTAAATAAAAACCCCAGGCCGGCACTTAGCCGAACCTGGGTAGCATCTCGCAACGCGCGGCGCACGGGTAGCGCAGCGCGTACGTGTTACTGTTTTCTCCTCCTACCGGGGTCAAACCTCACCTCGTTACTTAATCGGCCCGGTAGGGGCGTAAGGCCTTACGCCCCTACGAAACCGGCGCAGCGGCGGTTACCGGAACAGCGCCTTCACCTTCCCGAGCGATTCGGGGACGACGGCCGTGTTCGTCTGGTTGAAATATTGGATGCGGTAGTTGTAACTATCGACGACGTATACGTCTCCGTTCGGGGCTACGGCTACGCCCAGGGGCCAGTAGAATTGCCCGTTACCGGAGCCGTATGAGCCCCACTTGCCCAGGAAGCTGCCCGTCAAGGTGAAGTACTGGATGCGGTGATTATCATAATCGGAGACGCATAAGTTACCGCTCGAGGAGACGGCTACGTCGGTGGGTCGGTCAAATTCGCCGTTGCCCGTGCCCTCCGAGCCCCACTTGCCGAGGAAGCTGCCGCTCGATGTGAAGTACTGTACGCGGTGGTTGCCGTATTCGGCTACGTAGACGTTACCGCTATAGGCGAACGCGACGCCGCGGGGCGATATAAATTGGCCGTTGCCCGAGCCGCGCGAGCCCCACTTGCCGAGGAAGCTCCCGCTCGAGGTGAAGTATTGTATGCGGCTGTTCCAAGTATCGCCGACGTAAACGGTACCGTTAGGCGCGACGGCTACGCCGTAAGGCCAATCGAACTGGCCGTTGCCCGTGCCCTCCGAGCCCCACTTGCCCAGGAAGCTACCCGTCGAGGTGGAATATTGGATGCGGTTGTTGTAACGATCGGCGACGTATACGTTTCCGTTACTGGCCACCGCTACGCCGGAAGGCATGCGGAATTGGCCGTTGCCCTCGCCGAAGGAGCCCCACTTGCCCAGGAAGCTACCGCTCGAGGTGAAGTACTGGATGCGGGCGTTGGACCGGTCGGCGACGTATACGTTACCGCTAGAGGCGATGGCGACGCCGTAGGGGACATTGAACTGCCCGTTGCCCGAACCGCTCGAGCCCCACTTGCCCGAGTATTCGTACTGGGGCGGCGAGGCCCAGGCCGCCGCGGCCAGCGCCGCAGCCACTAAGATAATTAAAACCCTTTTCATAATCTAACCTCCTACCTAAACAACGCCTTCACGCGGCCGAGGGAGGCGGGCGCGACGGCGCTAAAACGATGGCTATTAACATTGCAGCCCAAAATCGCCCGTTAGTTAGAATAATGGGCGTCCAAGTATGGCGAGAATAATAAACGCGATTACTATAAGGGCTACGACGACTATTACGAGAACTTGCCTACCCTCTTTGGCCATCCTAATCCCCTTTTGCGGACCTCCTACTTAAACAACGCCTTCACCCGGCCCCGGGATGCGGGGGAGACGGCGCCAAAACGATGGCTATTAATATTGCAGCCCAAATATAGGCCGTTCGTTAGAATAATTGGAGTCCACGTAAGGCGAAAATAATAACGGCGATTACTATAAGGGCTACGACGACAATTACGAGAACTTGCCTACCTTCTTTGGCCATCCTTATCCCTTTTTACGGTCAATTTATTGATGCGGGTAATCGGGCTCTGGCCAGTCGTTTTCAAAACCTTCGGCAATTATAAGATTTAAAAGTTCACTGGTTATGGCGTACCGCTCCATAAAAATCCCGTACGATTTTTCGGCTTCGCCCGGGTGGTCGTCCTGGTATTTCATAAGGTCGTAATATATTTCTTTCTTCTTTTCTAAAGGAATCCCGCTTTCTGTTAATGTTTCCTTTTGTTGTTCATCTAAGAATTTCAAGGGTATATATCCGTTAGGACAATCGCTTATCTTTGCGTCCCGTACATTTGGTATTCGCGGCGACCAAGTCATCGCCCAACCGTTTATAGCGTATACCGTATCGTCCCTAACGAGGTATTCTGCGCCGCCTTTGTTTGTAACAATCCATCCGGGACCCTCCGGGTTTTTAGTCGCCGTATATTGACTCTCGGGGATATCGGGCTGCACCGTTGCCATAACAAGCTTAATCGCTCGGCGCTCGGCGGTTTCTTCGGGGCGGCACGATAGCCCTAAAAAAGAAAAGGTAACGATTACGATAAACGCCAATACAATATGTGGTTCTTTATTGTGGATTCGGACCTCCTATTTAAACAACGCCTTCACGCGGCCGAGGGAGGCCGGCGCGGCATAAGGGTTTGAATAAACCAAACCCGGGAGGAGCCCCGGTCGCCGGCCGGCCTCCCGTCACGCTTTTCCACTATCTAAAACTACGGCCCTACCGGAACAACGCCTTCACGCGGCCGAGCGAGGCCGGGACGACGGCCGGGTTCGTCTGGTCGAAATATTGGACGCGGTCGTTACCTGCGTCCGTGACGTAGACGCGCCTTAGGTCCGGCGTAACCGCTATGCCGGTGGGGTGGTCGAATGAGCCGAGGCCGCTTCCGGGTCCCCCGAACGAACCGAGGAAAGAGCCTGCGGCCGTGTAATACTCAACCGTTTGGCGGAGCCAACTACCGACGAAGGTAGTCCCATCGGCCGCTACGTCCAAGCCCAGAGGACTACTAACGTACCACTTCCCGCGGAATGACCCTGTCGAGTCAAAATATTGGACGCGGTTGTTACGGTAATCCGCTACGTAGACGTCGCCGTTGGGGCGTACTGCGACGTGGCCTGCATAGCTGAATTGGCCGTTACCCGTTCCGTGCGAACCCCACATGCCGACGAAGGACCCGGTGGAGGTGAAGTATTGGACGTAGTCGCGTCCCTTGTCGGCGACGTAAATATAGCCGTTAGGGCCGTGGGCTATTCCAGAGGGCCACCCGAATCGGCGGTTGCCCGAACGGTCAGAACCCCAACTGCCGAGGAACGAGCCGGTGGCGTTGAAGTACTGGACGAGGTAAGTAAGGTTATCCCCCAGGGTAGCGTAAACGTTGGCGTTGGGCACGACGCATATGCCGGAGGGATAAACGTACTCGTCGTGGCTCGGCCTTAGCAAGCCCCACGAGCCGAGGAAAGAACCCGTTGGCGTGAAGTATAGGATGCTAACAAAGTCGTCTATGTATACGTTCCCGTTAGGAGCAATGGCGGCGTCAAAAGGGGCCCTGAAATTACTATCGAAAGTGGCTACGACTTTGTATTGGGGCGGCGAGGGCCAGGCCGCGGCCGCCAGCGCCGCCGCTGCTGCGATAACTAAAACCCTTTTCATCTCTTAACCTCCTATTTAAACAACGCCTTCACGCGGCCGAGGGAATCGGGCACGACGGCCGGGATCGTCTGGTCGAAGTTTTGTACGCGGAAGTTACTGTGGTCGGCGACGTAAAGGCGGCGGCCGTCTTCCGTGACTGCAAGGTCGCAAGCACCCCAGAACTCACCAGGCCCTTCGCCCCATTTGCCGAAGGACCCGAGAAAGGAGCCACTTGAGGTGAAGTATAGGACGCGTTCGTTTCCGGTTATGAATACCGTACCGTCGCTCGCCAAGGATATACCCGCCCCCGCGCCGTCCCGGGAACCCCACTTACCGAGGAAAGAACCTGTCGGCGTGAAATATTGGACGCGGTGGTTTCCGCCGTCGGCGACGTAAACGGTACCGCTGGCCGCGACCGCAGCGTGAGAGAGCCAATGGAACTTACCGTTGCCGGACCCCCACGAACCC
>JAZGGY010000345.1:0-8174 GCA_036480675.1 bacterium
CGGCGGGTACCTCCGCGGTCTCGACGGGTTCTTCAACTGTCTCCGGCAATACCTCGGCCGTTTCCGCCGTCTCCGCGGGCTCTACCTTCTTCTTGCAACCTACGAGCATCAGGCCGCCGCAGGCAAATAAAGCGACTAGGATAAAGACTAAAAGATTCCGCATTAGCGCGTAACACCTCCTTTTTATAAAATTACCGCTTGTTTATATTTCAGTATACCAGCAACCCGGTGGGGTGTCAATATTTTTTTTGGGGCCGGATTTGCGTAAAAAATCGCCAAACGCCGCGCCCACCGGGAACTGTTTTTACCGCGCCGTCACTACTAAAATTCGACGCTTCTCGGTTTTACGTTCGCTTTCCGCGGACGCTACCCGATTTGGGGGCCTTCGGCCGGCGGATTTTCTTCCCGAGTTTTGCGTTTTCTGCGGCGTTCGTCCAAAAGAGTGAGTACGAAGAGCGATATCGCGCCTACCGTTATGGCGGCGTCCGCGACGTTGAAGACGTACCAGTGCCAGGGGCCTACGTGGAAGTCGACGAAGTCGACGACGTAACCGAAGCGGAAGCGGTCGGCCAGGTTGCCGACGGCGCCGGCGAATATCGCCGCCGCGGCGAAGGACACGGCCGGCTTATCCTCCAGCCGCGTGAACAGGTAGCACAGCAGCGCCACCGCCACAATGGAGAGGACGATGAAGACCAGCGGCTTGTCGGGGAGGAGGCTGAAAGCGCCGCCGGTATTTTGGGATAGCGCGAGGTTGAGAAAATGGGGGATGACTTCGACGATTCGGCCGGGCCAAAGGTGTTTGACGACGAAGTACTTCGTTACTTGGTCGGCGGCGATCAAGGCCGCCGCGAACGCGCCCCCCGCCGCGTAGCGGCGAAGGCCGCTTAGCCCTTTTCGGCTTCGGTTTGACATTTCACGCATGAGGTGGCAAAGGGCAGCGCCTGCAATCGGGCGGGGGGAATGTCGCCGGCGCACGTGTCGCATTCGCCGTAGGTAGCGTCGTGGATGCGCTCCAGCGCCGCCTCCAGCTCCTTCAAGATCTGCGTCTCCCGCGTTATCAGCGAGGCGACTTTTTCGCGTTCGTAGGATTCGGTGGAGATGTCGGCGGGGTGTGACGTGAAGGCGGAGATGTCGCCGCTCGCTTCCCGTTGCGTCCGGGATATCGCGAGCTCGCGCAGCGTGGCGATGTACTCGAGCTTCTTCTCCCGCATCTTGAGGAGTAGTTTTTCGAACTTCTTCCGTTCGCGCTTATTCATATTCGACCTCGAACTAAGAGCGGGCGGCGCCCCGTTATCATTTTCCTGTGTAGCGCATTACGCGCCGGCATCGTTCGCAAAGGTCCGGCTGGTCGCGGTCCTCGCCCACGGACGGCAGCCGCTGCCAGCATCGCTGGCACTTACCGGCGGAGGCCGCTTCCACGGCTACGGCCACCGTTTCCTTAGCCGCGCCGCCCCGTTCCAACTTGACCTGCGACGTGATGAAGTAGGCCGGCAGGTTTTCGGCCTCGGCGGCCAGCAGCTCGTACGCGTCGCCGTCCGCGGCCAGCGCAACTATCGCCTCCAGCGGGTGGCCTATCGACCCCGCCGCCCGGGCCTCCTCCAACGCCTTGAGGACCGCCCCGCGCGTTTCCAGCAAGCGCGAAAATTTCTCCTCCAGCGCGTCGTCCTCGGCGGTTACGTCTGCGTCGTCCCACTCGGCGAGGTGGACGCTCTCCGGCTCGCGCTCGTCCGCGGGGAGGTGCTGCCAGACGTCCTCGGCCGTCAGCGGTATGACCGGCGCGACGAGTTTGGCCAGCCCTCGGGCCATCAAGTACAGGCAGCTCTGGGCGGCGCGCCGCGCCGGCCCGTCGGGGGCCTCGCAGTACAGCCGGTCCTTGATAACGTCCAGGTAGAACGCCGAAAGGTCGACGGCGCAGAAGTTGTGGACGGCGTGATAGACGACGTGGAACTCGAAGCGCTCGTACGCGCGGTATACCCTACGCGCGAGCCGCTTGAAGCGCTGCCAGGCGAAGCGGTCGAGCTCGGGCCATTGCTCGGGCGGGAGCGCGTCGCGGCCCGGGTCGAAGTCGCCCAGGTTGCCCAGAAGGAAGCGGGCCGTATTGCGGACGCGGCGGTACGTCTCCACGACCTGATCCAGCAGCCGGTACGAAAGGCCGATGTCGGTGCGGTAGTCCTCGGACGCTACCCACAGCCGCAGCACGTCGGCGCCGTACTTATCCACCACCTCTTGCGGTGGGATGACGTTGCCGGCGGACTTGTGCATGGCCTTGCCGTCGACGTCCAGCATAAAGCCGTGCGTGATGACGGTCCGGTACGGCGACGAGCCCTTGGTGCACAGCGCGACCAACAGCGAGAGCTGGAACCAGCCGCGGTGCTGGTCCGAGCCCTCGAGGTAGAGGTCCGCGGGCCACGGCAGGCCGTAGCACTCGTTGAGGACGGCGAGGTGGCTCGAGCCGCTCTCGAACCACACGTCGAGGATGTCTTCCGATTTGCGCCAGCTCGAGCCGCCGCATTTCTCGCACGTCGCGCCAGCGGCCAGCTCGTCGGCCGGGGCGCGCCAGTAGCCCTCGATGCCCTCGCGGCCTACGAGCTCCTCCACCCGCGCCAGGAACTCGTCGCCGAGATGGAGCTCGTCACACGAGGCGCAGAAGAGCGCCGGGATGGGGACGCCCCAGCTCCGTTGGCGGCTGATGCACCAGTCGGGCCGGCCCTCCACCATGCCGACGATGCGCTGTTGGCCCCACCGGGGAACCCACTCGACCTTCTCAATCTCTTTCAGCGCCGCGCCGCGGAGGTCGCCCACGTCCATCGCCAGGAACCACTGCTTCGTCGCGCGGAAGAGGAGCGGGTTCTTGCAGCGCCAGCAGTGCGGGTACGAGTGCTCGGGCTCCTCGTAGTTGAGGAGCGCGCCCAATTCGCGCAGCCGCTCGACGATGCGCGCGTCGGCGTCGAAGACCAGCATCCCCTCGTAATCCGGGACCTCGTCGGTGAAGCGGCCGCGGTCGTCGACGGGGGAGAGTATCGGCAGGCCGTACTGTTGGCCCGCGTAAAAGTCATCGGCGCCGTGGCCGGGCGCGACGTGCACGACGCCCGTGCCCTGCTCCAGCGTCACGAAGTCCGTCGTGATGACCGGCGAGACGCGCTCGATGAAGGGGTGTTTGTATTTGACGTCCGTTAGCTCGGCGCCCTTGAACGTTTTGACGATTTCGTAATCCGGGAGGCCGGCCGCGGCCATCATGCTCGGCAGCAGGTATTCGGCGACGACGTATATGGCGTCGCCCGCTCGAGCGGCGGCGTAGTCGTAGCCGGCGTCCACCGCCGCGGCCAGGTTGGACGGCAGCGTCCAGGGCGTCGTCGTCCACACGACGAGGTACGTCGGCGCCTGCGCCCGCAGCTCGTCCAGGCCCTCGACGACCTCCAGGCGGACCGTCACCGCCGGCGACTTGACGTCCTTGTACTCCAGCTCGGCCTCGGCCAGCGCCGTCTCGCACGAATAACACCAGTGCACCGGTTTAAGCGCGCGGTATACGCGGCCGTCGCGCGCCATGGCCCGGAACGCGCCCAGCACCGTCGCCTCGTAGTGGGGGTGCATGGTGAGGTACGGCGTATCCCAGGTGCCGAAGACGGCGAGCCGCTTGAAGTCCTCGCGTTGCAGCGCTATGAACTTCTCGGCGTAGGCGCGGCAGCGAGCGCGGACCTCCGCGGCCTCGAGCTCCTCGCCCTTGGCGCGGACCTCCTTCATTATCTCGTGCTCGATGGGTTGGCCGTGGCAGTCCCAGCCGGGGACGTACGGCGAGTCGAAGCCGGCCATGGTCTTCGACTTCACGACGATATCCTTGAGGACCTTGTTGAGCGCCGTCCCCATATGGATGAGGCCGTTGGCGTAGGGCGGGCCGTCGTGGAGGAGGTAGACGTCGCGGCCCTGGCGGGCTTCGCGGATCTTGCCGTAGATGTCGACCTTCTCCCAGTGCGCGAGGAACTCGGGCTCGCGTTTGGCGAGGTTGGCCTTCATCGGGAAGGCGGTCTTGGGCAAGTTGAGGGTGTCTTTGTAGTCCGTCATGGCTGCGCCTCCGGCTGAGGCGGCGTTAAGCCGCGTATTTTACACGAGAGCCTTTACGGTGTCAAGTTAAAATTCCTCGGCCTACGGTTTAAGGAATAACGAAAAAGCCGGCCTTGGGGCCGGCTGGGTTTCTCTGGGGGTATTTATCTCAGGGCATACGCAGCCGGCCCGACCGGGGAAGGTCGATAATTATAATCGTGGCGCTGGCGGGCTGGTGGTGCGTCATGGTCAATCCTTACTTCTTACGTGAATATATAACATAAAGGCGGCGCGGCGTCAAGGAGTAACAAGTTCAATATTAAGGAGCGGCGTTTTCGGTACGTACACGCCACCGCGAATAATTTTGCACCCGGCCTTGAATCGCGTTATAATATAAATTGTTGACAACAGACGGAGGTGTTAACGGTGAAGGGCTTAGGGTTTTATATTTGCGTAGCGGTCGTAGCCGTGACGGCGGCCTTTGCCTACGAACCCGAGTGGTACATCACGACTGTGGACGACGACGGCCCCGTGGGTATGATGTGCAATATCGCGCTCGACGGCGACGACCGTCCTCACGTCGTTTATTGGAATCGTGGCGGCTTGGCGGAATCGAGGAGCTTAAGATACGCTTATTACGACGGGAATGATTGGGATATAACCGACGTGGAAGCGGGGAACGCCGGTCAGTATGGCGACATCGCCATAGATGCTTCCGGGCACCCCCACGTATCATATAACAAATGTTTCGACTGGATAACTTGCCGCGGCCAGTTAAAATACGCGCGTTTTGACGGCGCGCGTTGGCACGTCGAGGTCGTCGACGACAGCGGCTACGCCGGCCTGCATACGTCCATCGCGCTGGATTCGGGAGGCCGGCCCCACATCGCGCATCGCGAGCACCTTAGCGGGTTAACCGGGAATTTGAAATATTCTTATTACGACGGATCGAGCTGGCATACGACGATAATCGACGACGGCGTGGACCCGGGATACTGTACTTCGATCGCTATAGACTCGCGCGACAATCCTCACATATCGTATCGCTATGAAGATAATTATAACCACGACACCCGGGTAAAATACGCCTATTACGACGGCTCGAGCTGGCACGTCGAAACGGTGGATACCTCGGGTACAGGGACCTCTATCGCCCTCGACTACAGCGACCGACCCCATATTTCCTATACCGTGAGCGACACAAAGGACCTGAAATACGCCTACAAAGACGGCGGACGGTGGCACATAACGACGGTGGACGCCGAAGGGCACCTGGGGCATCGGACGGGTATTGCTTTAGGCGGGGACGGGGAAGTCCATATTTCCTATCACGAATACGTTCCCGGAGGCCGGGCCGTTCTCGGCCACTTGAAATACGCCTTTTACGATGGCGCGAACTGGCGGACAACCTACGTGGAAAAAGGCGCCGACAACTTTCTCGTCGGGCCGTATAATTCCCTCGCGCTCGATTCCTTCGGCGTTCCCCATATCGCGTACGAGTTCTACGTCCACCACGCCGACGAGTACCTCAAATACGCGTGCCTAGTAGGGGACTACTTAAACTACTTCACGGCGGCGCCCAGGGGCTACGACGGCCTGGTGCTTACGTGGTCGGTTAAATCCCCCCTGGGCGAGCAAATCGAGGCGTTCAACCTTTACCGCCGCGAGAAGGGCGAGGGCGAGTGGCGGAAGGTGAACGAGGTGCTACTCCCCGGCGGTGGCTCGGGCTCGTACGACGACGGGGGGCTGGCGTGCCTCCGGAGTTACGAGTACTTGTTGGAGGGTATCGTCGAGGGGAGGCCGCGGCAACTCGGCCTCACGGAGGGCACGACCGGCGTGCCGCAGGCGTTCTTTCTCCACAACGCTCGCCCGAATCCCTCCTCGAATAGCGCCGTGATCGCGTTCGAATTAATGGACCGCGCCGACGTCGAGCTAACGGTGTTCGATATAGCGGGCCGCAAGGTCGCGACGCTGGCGGCGGGATGGCTGCCGCCCGGCGCGCACGAGCGCGAGGTCTCGGCCTTGGCGCCCGGCGTATACGTCTACCTCCTGCAGGCGGGCGATTGGGCCGGCGCGAAGAAGATGGTGGTGGTGAGGTAAAACCAACGTCCGAAACCGGCCCTTTCAAGGGCCGGTCTATCAGCGGCGAGGCGTGGGCCGCCGGCTTCAGCCGGCGGTATGGGAGACACGATACCCCGGCCCGCTAAAGCGGGCCGCTTACGCTACGCGACTCAATACCGTCCGCTGAAGCGGACGGTGTCGGGGCTTCACTCGCGAGGCGTGTGCCGCCGGCTTCTGCCGGCGTCGTGCTCGCCGCCGTGGTGCTCCTCCTGCCGCGATACGTAACTCAGGACCTGTTTTACGTTCTTCAACCCCAGGCTCTCGACGTAGTATCCCTCGCTCCAAAGGCTCGGCGCGGCTTCACGCAAACGCGGGAATTTCTCTCTGAGGAACCGCGCCGTCGTCCCCTTGAAATATCGAACCGCGTCGCTGACCCGATCGGACGGCGTTAGCGCTATGACGAGGTGGACGTGGTCGGGCATCAAAGCCGCCGCTAAGATTTTATAATCGCGTCGTTCGGCTACGTCGAGAATGAGCCTTAAGCCTTCCCGGCCTACTTCGCCCTCCAGGACGCGGCGGTTGCGTTTCGTTCGGAAGACGACGTGGTAGTTTAATAAGAATGCCGCGGTGGTAGACTTCTGTTCCTGGACGAGGGCGCCGATATCTTCGGCTACGTATATGATTGCCATAAGGTAATATCCTCCCTCGCCGCCGGCTGAAGCCGGCGGCTAACGCGCCGCGGCTTAGCACCGTCCGCTAAAGCGGACGGTTTATTCCTTCCGCCAACAACTCCGCCACGTCCTTGACGGGGACGTCGGCGTTGAGGTCCTTGAGGCCGTCGTCGAGCATGGTAAGGCAATACGCGCACGCGACGGCCACCGTCGAGGCGCCGGTCGCCTGCGCCTGCTCCGCCCGCTCCACGTTGATGCGCTTGCCGAGCGTCTCCTCCAGCCACATCCGACCTCCCCCCGCGCCGCAGCAGAAGCCGTACGCGCGCTTTTTGTCGAACTCGAGCGGCTCGCCCGCCGCCGCGCGTACCAGCGCCCGCGGCGCGTCGTAGATATTGTTATACCGCCCCAGGTAGCACGAGTCGTGGTACGCGATGGCTCGAGCCTCGGCCTGCACCTTCAGCTTCCCCTCCTCGATTAAACTCAACAGGAACTCGGCGTGATGATAGACGTCGAGCTCGCAGCCGAGCGCGGCGTACTCGTGCTTGAACGTGTTGAAGCAGTGCGGGCACGTCGTTATCAACTTCTTGATGCCGTATTGCGCGAACGTCGCGGCGTTCTCCTCCAGCTTCATCTTGTATAAATACTCGTGGCCCAGCCGCCGGAACGCCTCCGCGCAGCAGCCCTCCTCCTCGCCCAGTATGGCGTACGGGACGCCGGCGGCGCCGAGCAGCTTGACCATGGCCTTCGCGACGCGCTGGCCGCGGTCGTCGTACGAGCCGAGGCACGACACCCACAAGCAGTACTCGGCCTGCGCCCCCTTCCCGAAGGTCGGGACGTCAAGGCCGTTGGCCCACCGTACGCGCTCGCCGGAGGGCAGGCCGTAGGGGTTGTTGTTGCGCTCGACGCCGTTCATGGCGGCGTTGAGCTCGTGCGGGATGCGCCCCTCGTTCAGGACGAGGTCCCGCCTGAGGTCTATTACCTTGTCGACGTGCTCGACGTTGATGGGGCAGTGCTCGACGCAGGCGCCGCAAGTGGTGCAGGCCCATAGCTCGTCGTCGCTCACCACCGGCCCGGCGAGGCCGACGCCCTCCTCCTTCTCGGGCCGCGTCTTGGCGAGCTTCACGATTTTCAGGCCGTAGCGCATGAAGTCGTGCTTGAGGTCGACAACGACCTTCTTGGGCGAGAGCGGCTTGTCGGTGTTGAACGCCGGACAGTTGTCCTGGCAGCGGCCGCACTCCACGCACGAGTAGAAGTCGAGCAGCTGGCGCCAGCTGAACTCGTCGGCGCGGACGACGCCGAAGTGGTCCGCCTCGTCGTCCTCCACGTCGCAGTCCTTGACTATCCCGCGGGGTCTTAAGTTCCGGAAGAATTCGTTAAAGGGGCAGGCGAGGAGGTGGAGGTGCT
>JAZGGY010000346.1:0-7000 GCA_036480675.1 bacterium
TCTGCTTTAAATCTTTTAAAATCTCGAGCTTGTCCGCCGGCAGGAGACGCGCCCGCACGTCCGAGAGGCCGACCTCGCCGGCGATGGCCGCGGCGGTGGCCTCGTTGTCGCCGGTTAGCATTACCACGGCGACGCCCGCCCCGGCGAGCGCGGATACCGCCTCCCGCGCGTCCGGCTTGATCTCATCGGCGACGCCGATTAGCCCCAAGATGCGGCCCGCGCGAGCCGCCGCCACCGCGGTAATCCCCCGGGCTTCCATCTCCGCCAGGCGGCCCTCCAGGCCGTCGAGCGAGACGTCGTTCTCGCTCATGAAGCGAATGCTCCCCACCAGCACCCGCTCGCCGTCCGCCGTGGCGGCGACGCCGCGCCCCGTCGCGGAGTCGAAATCGGCCACTTCCGGCAGCGCCAGGCCGCGGCCTTTGGCGGCCGCGACGACCGCGGCCGCGATGGGATGTTCGCTGAGCCGCTCGACCGCGGCGGCGTACGTCGCGAGCTCGTCTTCCGAAACCCCCTCCGCCGGCGCGTACGCCACCACCGCCGGCGCTCCCTTAGTTATGGTCCCGGTCTTGTCGAAGGCCACGACGGTGACGCGCCCCATAAGCTCCAGGCTCTCGGCGTCGCGGAACAGCACGCCCAACTCGGCGCCCTTCCCGGTGCCCACCGTGACGGCCGTCGGCGTCGCCAGGCCGAGCGCGCACGGGCACGCGATGACCAGCACCGCCACCGCAGCGATGACGGCCGGCTCGAGCGGGTGGCCCGTTACAAGCCACGCGGCGAACGTCAAGGCCGCGACGGCGATAACCGCGGGCACGAAGACGCCGGCGACCTTGTCCGCCAACTTCTGGACCGGCGCCTTGGACCCTTGCGCCTCCTCCACCATCCGGACGATCTGCGCCAGGACGGTGTCGGCGCCGACCTTGGTGGCCACTACCGTCAGCGCGCCCGTCTGGTTCACGGTCCCCCCCACGACGGCGTCGCCTACCGTCTTCCTAACCGGCATGGGCTCGCCGGTGAGCATCGACTCGTCCACGGCGGAGGTTCCATCCAAAACGTCCGCGTCTACCGGAACCCTTTCGCCCGGCTTTACGAGGAGCCGGTCGCCGACCGCCACTTCCTCCACCGGGATATCCCGCGTTTCGCCGTCCGCTATCTTATGGGCCACGGGCGGCGTGAGCTCGAGCAGCTTCTGGATGGCCGCGGAGGCCCGACCCTTGGCCCGGCTCTCCAGCCAGCGGCCGAATAGGATGAGCGTGATAATCATCGCCGCAGTCTCGAAGTAATAGTGGCCGGATTGACCGAATAAAAGTTCGTAGGTACTGTAAACGTAAGCCGCGCTAGTACCCATCGCGATGAGGGCGTCCATTCCCAGGATCCCGCGGCGCACGCCCCGCACCATCTTCACGTAGAACTGCCAACCGGCCCAGAACTGCACCGGCGTCGCGAGCGCGAGCATCACCCACCCGTCGTAGCGGAAGCGCAGGAACATCCCGATTACGAAGAGGGGCGCCGTAAACGCGGCCGCTAATATGAGCCTCTTCAACGCGGGGGAAAGGCGTTCCGTCGGAGTAACCGCCCGCTCCTCTTCGGCTTTGTATCCCAGGTCCCGGATTACGCCCTTAATTTCCGCGAGCGAAACGACCGACGGCACGTACTCGACGCGCGCCAGGCCGGCGGTAAGGTTAACGGCGATCGCCGCCACGCCGGGTAAGGCGCCCACGAAGTCCTCGACGTTGGCGACGCAAGTGGCGCAGGTCATCTCGCCGATGCGCAGGACCGCCTTCTCGGTGGGGACGTCGTAACCGACGCCGCGAACGGCCTTCACCAGCTCGCCGAAGCGGCCGTGGCCGTCGTCGTACGTCACGGTCGCTTTTTCGGCGGCGAGGTTGACCGCGGCCTCGGAGACGAACGGCAGCGCGCGCAGCGTCTTCTCGTTAGTCGCGACGCACGTCGCGCAAGTCATACCCGATATGGGAAACGTTACGGTCTTCATACGGTTACCTTCCGTGCCAAACGGGCGAGCATCCTTTCGCCGTATATTACGCCGTGAGCAGCTTCAGTTTCTATAATACCCCCTACCCGTATCTAGTATAATATAGCTAACCTAATAAGTCAAGCAATAATCTTGCCCCGCCATATTTTCCGGGGCCTATTAGTGGTAAGAGCGAGTCCTACAGCTCGGCATATAGTTTCTTAACCTAGGCGTCCTCCCAACCGCGTCGGCACTCGTTCATTATATCACGAACTTAACGGTACCCACAATTCACGGATTACCAAAAGTAATAAAAAAGGGTAGGCTAAGCCTACCCTCTTCGGAGCATTCAACCTCGTTACTCGGTCTTCGGTTCTTCCGGAGCCGGTTCCTCTGCGTGCGGGTAAGGGGGCATACCCATCATCCCCATGCCCGGGCCGTGGCCTTTGCCGTGAGCCGTGCCGCAACACGGACCCTTGCCTTCTTCGAAGTCGCCACCGTGCATCATCATCTTGGAGCATTTGTAGCCGGGTCCGTACGGTCCCGGTTTCCCGCCGCAAGCGTACATAAACGCCCGCGTAACCGTACACACCGCGAGGAGCACGGCGAGGATAATTACGACGATCGCGACGATCTTCGCCAGTTTCCGCGGGCCGGCTTCGGCCTTGGCGGCCATGAACCACAAGACAAAACCGAATACTACCGCCAAGAGCTCCAGACCTAGCGCGATTTGCCAGTCGAACATATTTTGTCACCCCCTTTGGCTAACTGTTTATGTAATGATAACATAAGACGCCCGCTGGCGGTTTAAAAGGGGACTACATACTTCCTCCTCCGCCACGGCGGAACGACCGGCGGCCGGGAGGGAAACCGGTTATCTACGCGCCCGCGCGCGTGAACGCCCGCGCAATCGTATAGGCCGCGAGCAGTACGGCTACTCCTACCCCGACGAGCGCCACCGCCCTCGCGAGGTTCGCGAACTCTTCCGGCGGATCAGTCGTCCTTCCTGCAAACTATCATCCCTTCTCCCTGCATACACTTGTTGCAGGAAATGCAGCCGCTGGGATGCTCGGGATTCTCTATCCATTTATTCACTAAGCCCGGGTCGTTGAGCAGCGGGCGCGCGAGGGCAAATGCGTCGCAGGTCGTGCCCAGGTGCTTCTCCATGATCGCGGGAGTACGCCAACCGCCGACGCCGATGACGGGGATGTCGACCGACGCTTTGATCTTGGCCGTCGCCTCGGCGAAATAACCTTCCTTTCCCCGACCCTCTTCCTGACCGCGTCGGGCGAGCCGCGACGGACCCAGCTTCGGATCGGCTGCGAAGGAACCGCCCGAGACCACCAGGGCGTCCAGGCCGGCCGTTGCGAGCAAGCCGGCGAAGGCGACGGCGTCGTCGATCGTGACTCCCCCCTCGACTCCGTCCTCGCAGTTGATCTTCGCGGTCACCGGCCAGCCCCCTACCGCTTTGCGGACCTCGGAGGCAAGTTCGACGCCGTAGCGGGCCCGGTTTTCGAGGCTTCCCCCCCAGTCGTCGGTCCGGTGGTTCCACAGCGGGCTGAGCCACGCACCCGGGCCGAATCCGTGGGCGTAGTGCAGCTCGACCCCGTCGAACCCGGCTTCCCGGCACCTCGCGACGGCGCCGACCCAGTTACCGATCACCTCGCGAATTCGGTCTTCGCCCGCCGCAGGACAAGTCTCCCCGGTTCCACCCATTTCAACGAACGGATCGGTGGTTTCATCGGCAGCGAAGGTGTCCGCGTACGTAGTACGCACAAACGGCAACCGGGCAATCCCGCTGTGCACCAACTGGCAGAATACCTTGACGTCACCGTCGGCCGAGTGGATCGCTTTTGCAAGATTCTGGAGGGAAGCGATCCGCAAGTCGTTTTCCGCACCGATCATGGCCGGCAACATGGCTCCCTCAGGCGAGATGAAAGCGAACCCGGTGACGATCAGCCCGGGGCCGCCCTGGGCTAGCTCCACATAACGCGAGATTAACTCCCCGGAGACCTCGCCCGCGGGGCACCCGGCCAACCAGGTTGCGCTGCGGATAAACCGGTTTTTAAGTTTCAGGGATACTATTTCCGTGGGCTCGAATATCTTCATCACGGGTATACCTCCCGGGCTCCGATTAGGCGAGTAGAGTTTTGAGAATGGTTTACCATCATGGGCGTACCTCGTGAGGTTTTCAATTCCGGCCCCGCTACCGGGAGGGAGCGGCGCGCCGGTTTCTTGGAGCCGAGTTTCGCCGCTTCAACAGGTCGCCCCGCGTTTATAGCGGCGCCGCGCATCGGGTAGCCGGGTTGAACCGGTTCGACGCGCGGGGCAATATGTAATCGCTCTACCACCGATCACGGCCAGCAGCTCCAGGCCCAACGCTATTTGTTAAGCAAACGTACTTTGTCACCCCCCCTTGGCTAAGCTTTTTAATAACGATAACATAATAGCGCTCCGGAGCCGCAAAAAAAAGCGGCCTTCGAGGCCGCCCGTAGCCGATTTTATTTATTATCAGACCGGCCCGGAGCGGCATTTACTCCGTTTGCGGGCGGTAGGCGCCTCCTCTTCCGCCGCGGCGGCGTCGCCCCGTACTTGCGTCAAGTACCCACCCCAGCGCCTCCACTCGTCCATACGACAGGAGTGAATCAATTGGCCCTTATAAACGGTGAGGTCCGGGCAGGCGTCGCACATGTCGATGCGGCCGTCGGGCAGGATGTCCGGCGCCTGGACGATGCCGATGCTCTGGCCGTAGATCGGCTTGTAGAAGAAGCGGAACGGATTGGAGAAGAAACGGCGGCTAAGGCTGCGGACCTTCGGGTCGAATAGGCCGGCCAGGAACACCTTCCGGCCCAAACCGCATTTCCGCGAGTAGGCGAAGTAGCTGCCGTGGAAGAAGTGGTATACCGCCTGCGAGAACTCCGCGGTCTTGGGGCCGATGGCGCCGTACCAGCCGTCGTCGGAGCCCACCATCAAACCTATGAGCCACTTAAACGAGTCGTGGCGCTCGGTCCCACCCAGGTAGGCCGCGGCGTCGTACTCGGGTATGTTATTTTTGATGAGATGGTATATGTCGTTGGAGGTGATGTCGTATCGGTCCGGCTCCTCGGCCGTCGCGTAGCCGAGCTCGTCTTCGTCCATCTCGACCTCGCGGCCGGCGACGATGTAGCGGACGCCCGGCTTCACCAGCATGCCGCGGTAGGTTATGAACGTCTGGCCCTGGACGTATTTAATGTTCTTGATGCCCCACCGCACGAGCTCCGGGATCTGCTCGAAGTTATCCTTGTACACGGTGATGCCGAAGGAGGTCGGGATGCCGCTAACCGAGGCCATAACGTCGACGTACCGGTCGCGCAGGGGCAAGAGGCCTATCTCGTCCTTACCCTCCCAACCCCGGCGGTTCTGCATCATGTCGACGTGGAAGGCGACGCCGGCCAGGCCCAGCTTCTTAAGGGTACGCATCCGCTCCTCGGTGACGGCCTCGCCGTTGGTCAAAAGGTAAGGCTTGATTCCCTGTTTATGGATGAACTCGATGAGGTCGTCGATCTCTGGGTGGCACAGCGGCTCGCCTCCCGCGAGCGAAACGTTGTCGATATTACGCCATTCCTTCATCAGGAGGACTTCCTCTTTGAGCCGCTCCAGCGGGAAGTGCCCCTCAAGGTTCTGGCGGTAACATCCCTTACAGTGGATGTTGCACTCGTCGGTGACCTCGAGCCAACCGATGGGGTTGTCGGTCTTCGACCAGGGGAACCGGTACAGCTCGGACTTACTCAGCTCGCCCATGATACCTCCTAGCTCGAATACCACTCGAGCCGAAACCGGATTTTACTAATAAAAACCGATATAGGCAAGGCAATTTTGACCGGCTGCCCGTCCTCGTCGCCCGTCCCGCGACGCCGCCGGAACGCGCCGGCGGTCGTCGGCACGCGCGTCGCAAATACCTCTCAATCCAAAGCGCTCATATTTTTTTATTGACGCCTCCTATCGAGTATATTAGTTTTTGTTCCCCGTCGCCGTAAATTTTTCGCGTTAAGCGATTACCGTAAAGGATAAAACGTCGTACGCGGCAACGCCCGGCGAATTGTGATTTCCGTAACGCACCGTTGCGCTCGACCGAAAAAACATGAACGAGAAAAAAATCCTCGTAATCAACCCCGGCTCGACGAGTACGAAGCTGGCATTGTTCCGGGGCGAGGCTTGCGCCGCCGAGGAGAACGTGTCGGCGCCGGCGGACGGCGCGCTGTGGGACCAACTCGAAGGCCGCCTCGCGTCCGTAAACGAGTTCATAAAAAAACAGGGCGACGTCGCGCTCGACGCCGTCGTAGGCCGCGGCGGCCTTATACGCCCCGTTCCCTCCGGTACCATCCTCGTCAACGACGCCATGATCGAGGACGCCCGCGCCGGGTACCAGGGCGAACACCCCAGCAACCTGGGCTGCGCGCTCGCGGACGCGGTGGCGAGGCCGCGCGGTATCCCGGCCTTCATCGTCGACCCGGTGGCGGTGGACGAGATGTCGCCGTTGGCCCGCTACTCCGGAACGCCGCTGCTCACGAGGCGGTGCCTGTCCCACGCCCTGAACATCCACGCCGCGGCCCGCAAAGCGTGCGAGCAGATCGGCAAGAAGCTCGCCGACAGCCGGTGGGTGGTGGTGCACCTGGGCGGCGGCTTCTCGGTGGTCCCGCTCGACGGCGGCCGCATCGTCGACACCAACAACGCCCACGCCGAGGGGCCCTTCTCGCCCACCCGGGCCGGCGGCCTGCCGACGCAGGGCTTAATAAAACTCTGCTTCTCGGGCGAATACACCCCCGCCGACCTCGAGCGCATCACGACGCGCGAGGGCGGCCTGAAGGCCTACCTCGGCACCGACGACGCGCGCGAGGTCGAAGAACGCATCGCCGCCGGCGACGAGCACGCCCGCGAGGTCTACGAGGCTATGGCCTACCAGACCGCCAAGGAGATAGGCGCGATGGCGTCCGTCCTCTCGGGCGAGCTCGACGGCGTCGTCCTGACCGGCGGCCTGGCCCACTCCGACAC